>JAIDFC010000024.1 GCA_029054535.1 Rikenella sp.
GCTGGGACTTTCGGCCTGGTACCTCCACTCGCGTCGCGGGGTGCCGATGCTCGACGTCGACTACAAAGAGGAGACCGAATACGACAACCGGCAACGCGAACAGACCTTCCGGGGGGTGCTGTCGTGGGACCGCACCCGGCGGAGCTACAAGGTGGGCCTCCGGGGCGGGTATGCCTATACGGAGTCGGCCTACGACTACTCGCGCGACCTGGGGAACGGCACTCGAGCGCAGTTGATCCGCTCGCGCAGCTACATCCACACGGTTTACGGAACAGCGAACGGGGACTACTTTCTGGACGACCGTTGGATGTTCTCGGCCGGCGTTTCGCTCCACCAGTACCTCGTGGCGAGCCGGGATCGCAGCTCCCTGACCGCGTCGGGCGAGCCGACGACCGTCGGCTACGACCAGGCGCGAGCCGAACTGTCGGGCTACGTATCGGTCCGGTGGCAACCCACCGAACGGCTCGGCGTAGCCGCTTCGCTGCGCGAGGAGCTGTGCGGACGGAGGTGGTCGCCGGCGATTCCGGCCGGATTCATCGACTATCGGCTCTCGCGCCGGGGCAACGTACTGCTGAAGGCTTCGGTCTCGCGCAACTGTCGCTTCCCCTCGCTGAACGACCTCTACTTCCTGCCGGGCGGCAATCCCGACCTGCGGCGCGAACAGGGTTTCACCTACGACGCCGGGGTCTCGTTCGCCCTCGAACGGCCGGGGCGTTACGCTCTGCGCGGCGAGGCCACTTGGTTCGACTCCCGAATCGACGACTGGATCGTCTGGCTACCGACTTTCAACGGTTTCTGGACCCCGCGCAACGTCCGCCGGGTACACGCCTACGGAGTAGAGGTCAAGGCGGGCCTGAAACTGCCGTTCGCCCACGACTGGAACCTGGAGCTGGACGGCAACTTCGCCTGGACCCCCTCGATCAACCACGGCGACCCGGTCAACTGGGCCGATGCCTCGATCGGTCGGCAACTGGTCTACATTCCGGAGTACTCGGCCGCACTGACGGGTCGTCTCTCGTGGCGCGGCTGGCGCCTGGTCTACCAGTGGAACTACTACAGCGAACGATACACCACGTCGAGCAACGAGATGGCCACGAAGATAGGCCGCGTACTCCCGTACTTCATGAACAACCTGGCGCTCGAAAAGAGTTTCGCGGCACGGTGGGCCGAACTCGCGGCCAAAGTGCAGATCAACAACCTCTTCAACGAGGAGTACGAATCGGTGTTATCGAGACCGATGCCCCGCCTGAACTTCGAGGTCTTCCTGGAACTCAAACCCCGCTTCGGGACCCGCCGGCGAAACGGACGATCCTGATTTTCGCTATCTTCCCAGAAAGACACATATTCTTTCGACTATGAAATGCGAAAGTTGCCGGACCCGAGACGCGGTCCGTGAAGTCTCTAAAACGACCGAAGATTGTCCCGAAGCCTGCGGACCGGCCTATCGGCTCTGTGCCGAGTGTGCCGAACGGCTCGAAAACTACGCCTTGCGACCGGCCGAGTTTTTCAACCTGGCCGCCATTCACGGACACGGCTACTACCTGCATGACGACTTCTACGACTGGGAGAACGGACGGGCCGAACAGCCCGAAATCCGAATGACCGACGTGCGCAAATTCCCGTTCCCGTCATTCAAAAACGTCATGACGGACCCGGCTCGGCTGTTGGACTATGCGATCGTGCAAGGTTTTCCGTCCGAGCGGGCGATCGCCCGCCTCCGCCAGTGCAACAAACAGGAGCTGCTCGGAATCATCCGCCGAAAGGTTGCCTACAACCCGGAACTGCTCGAAGAGGTCGACGACCTGGTGGCCCGGGTGATCGGCCGAGAGGCTGAAGAGTGGGTGCGAGAAGTGTGGCAGAACCGGCAACCGACCGAAACGATCGAATCTTAGGCCCTCCTACTCGGCAACTGCCTGCCGCCGGAGGAGGCGTTCGAAACGGTCGTGCGGGAACTCGAGAGCTACGACGAGCGGCAGTTCCTCGAAAGCCTCCCGAGCCTGTGCTACCTGCGAAACGAAAAAACGCTCGACTGGATGGAGCACTACGCAGCCGACAAGATTCAAACGGTCAGCCCTTCGTACGGTCATCTGGCAGCCCTCTCCCATTTCGACTGGGCACGCTGCCTGCGGTGGCTCCGGACGGGGAGACCGTTGAGTCTGATCGCCCTGGATGCTCTGTATTCGTGTACGCTGCGGGATTACGCGGGACAATCGCCTCTGCTGAGCGAGCTGCAACCTCGAATGGTCGACTTGCCGACCGATCCGACGGAGATCGAAGCGGTGCTTCGGGCATACCAGGAGCAGGATAATGTAACACGGGTTCGGCATACCGTCGATCGCATTTTGGCAGCCCTCATTTAACAGGCAACGGCCCTGCAACAATCCACGGAATATCTTTCAGATCGAAATCGAAACCTCACGAAGACAACGGACGTCAATCCGCCAATACTCTATTCTACAACAAAAACGCATCAGAACGTGCATTCTGAAGCGTTTAAAAAGTGTAGCGAGAGAGAGACTTGAACTCTCGACCTCATGATTATGAATCGTAATTTTGCCGTTTTCAACGGTTATTGCACACATTTCATTCATTTGCTATGCGTTGATTCTCAACGCATTTTTCATTTCTAAATTTTCATCCGTTTGCATATATTTTCGTACTTTTGCCATAGTTGTGTGCAGTTTGTGTGTTCCATAACGGGACACACAAATGACAGATACTAAGCTGTAATACGACCGAATAAGAACTGATTTTCAGCCGTTTTGTGTGTTCCGCGAACCTCCTTACCAAAGATCATAGGGTCAAGATCATGCTACAATACGCTACCGACGGAATTACCGTCGCTTCCATCCTGGATACCCGTAAGGCCAACCAAGCCGGGACCTATCCGGTCAAGATACGGGTCACCTACAAACGGGTACGACGTTACTACTCCACCGGAAAGAGCCTGATGCCGGAAGAGTGGGAGAAACTTCCGGCAACCAAATCCCACCTTTATGCCGAGATACGGCGCGACATTATCGCCTCGTTCGAGTTAATCAAGAGAGCCGTACAGTCTTTGGCCGAACGGGGAGAATTTACGTTCAACAACCTCAACTTACGACTGGGCCGGGCGGTAACCGGAGCGATCAACGACGCTTTCCGAGCCAAAATCGAAACCTTGCGGGAGGAGGATCGAATCGGCAGCATGTTGGCCTACAAAGATACCCTGCGAGTCGTTGAGGAGTTTGCCGGCGAGGGAATCGACTTCGGCACGATTACTCCGGAATGGTTGAGGCGGTTCGAGCACCATTTGCTGGAGACAAAGAATCTGACGACTGTGGGCATCCATTGCCGGAACATCCGGGCCATCCTCAACGAGGCCCGACGGGCTGGAATCGTAAAAGAGTCGCAATACCCGTTCGGCCGGGGACGGTATGAAATCAAGGTCGGAGTTTCGCACAAAAAGGCTTTGACCCTGGAGCAGATCGGCCAAGTGGTGAAGTATACCGACGGCACGGAGACTACCGAGAAATACCGCGATCTGTGGTTTTTCATCTACCTGTGCAATGGGATTAACGTAGCCGACCTGGTGCGGTTGAGGTACCGCAATATCATCGACGGAGAGGTCTGTTTCGTACGGCAAAAGACACAACGCACAACGGCAACGATACGTGAAGTCCGGGCGACACTGACCCCGGAGATGCAGGCGATTATCGATCGCTGGGGGAATCCGCCGGAACCGGATAATTTCATATTCCCCTACCTCAACGGCACGGAGGATGCGATGCGGTGCAAGATGATAACGACCGACCTGACGCGTCGGATCAACAAACGGATGAAGCGGATCGGCGAAGCGGTGGGGATCGATGGCATCAGCACCTATACGGCCCGGCATTCGTTCGCTACGGTGCTCAAGCGGAGCGGGGCGAACATCGCCTTTATCTCCGAATCGCTGGGACACAACGACCTCAAGACGACGGAACACTACCTGGCCTCTTTCGAGAAAGAGGAACGGCAAAAGAACGCTAACCTTTTAACACAGTTTGAGTAATGGCACGACGGGCACAATTGACATTAGATGTGCGTAAGTTGGATATTTACGACGCTTTGATAAAAGAAATTAGGGATAAAAATCTTTTGCCACTGGCTGATGAAACAACTCTAAAGATCACAGCCTTAGAGCAATATAAACCCACCATAAATACTGATGTCAAGAAACTCGTCGAACGTTTGGAACGATATATTTCAATCAATGGGAATAAACGTGTCGGACGACAAGAAATGTGCAAGATTATGAAGATAAGTCGCCCAACCTTAGACAGTTGGATCGAGAAAGACATTGTTAGTTGGGACTATTTCGGAATGTCATTAGAGCTCTTAGAAAAATGGATATACCTTTTCAATCAGGACATGAAACCGATACTTCAGAGTGATAATAAAATCTTGATTGGAGAGTTATTTGGGGAATTGTACAACAATGGCACCTTAGATAAAGAAAATCTGAGCTATCTATTTGATGTGATAAAAGATGTTATCACATTGCCAGAATATTGTTCTGAATGCATAAAATGTGATTTGAATAAATCATGTAGTTATGTAGATACTAATTTTGGCAAAATTAGAACAATGAGGTATGAAAACGAGAATCATTATGAACATATAGTAAAATGTTATAAATCTTACAATTCAAATTACGTAGTATTTTGGCGCAATTGTCGTTTAATCAATATATATCAGAGCTTAATAAGAGATACATATAATCATTATCGAAAATACAAATTCAGAAAATATGACAATAGAATCTTATTAGGGATGAATCTTCTGGCATTTACAAGACAATTAAAAAAAATGATAGAAGATTAATTACTTTACAATGTACCCAAATGTACCTAAATGTACCTAAAGCATCAAAATTGTAAGACATAATTACTTTACAATTTACCCGAATGTACCCAAATGTACCTGGAATCATCGAAATGTAAATCTAATATCGTGACCGTTATTCTCTTGTGACTTCCGTTCTTTTGCGTTACAAACGTTTGCCACAGGGCATGGCCAAGCCCTACAGTTACAAACACTAACCTACGCAAAAGTGATGAGTGAAGTAATCGTTATGACCCCCGATCAACTGAGAGGAACGTTGGAGGGGGCGGTGCTCGGCGCACTCGAAAAATTCCAAGCCTCGCAGAAAGAGGCGGCCCGACCGGAAAACCAACCGGAGGCCATGAATCTACCGGCGGCTATTCGCTTTTTGGCCGAAAACGGCTATCCTACCTCCCGATCCAAATTCTACCAATTGACCTCAACCGGCAAGATTCCGCATCGCAAATACGGTTCCCGGTTGGTATTCAACCGTACCGAGCTGTTGAGGTGGGCCGAATCGCAAGCCAAAGAGTGCAACACTGGACAGAGGGAGGCGGTTGCCTTGATCGCCCGCAGTGCCCGTAACCATCAAAACCGGTAGAGAGGAATGGATAAGATGAAAAAAGAGACCCCCGAGACACGAGGTGTACAACGGAGGTCGGAAAACGTGCACAGCAAAGGTAGCAACAAATCTCAGGCTCGCAAATTCTGTGCGGCCAAAATCATCCATGCGACAGAGACCCAGCGGGAGGCTTATGCCCAAACAGCGACGTTGAGGGAGACCGAACTGCAACGCGCCCGTGCATTCTTCCGGCGGCATCCTCGGCAAGCCTATTCACGAGCCCGTCTTTGCGACGAATTGGGATTGCCCATCAACCACATCACCCGCATCGTTTACGACCTGATAGAAGCCGGTTTTATCGAGGTAGTCGGTCGTGCCGTCAATCCTCGAAGCAACATTTCCGTTGAGGTGGTTCGACTCGTCGAGAAAGGAGGCGGCGATGAGTAAGTTGGAGCGCGAAAGTTTCGTGTTTTACAAGTCGTTTTTCGACCAACTGGAAGCACTGAGCGCCGAAGATGCTTTTCCGCTTTATCGGGCCATCGCCCGGTACGGATTGCTGCACGAAGAACCGGATTTGAAGGGCATTCAGAAAGTGGTTTTTATCGGCGTCCGTGCTCAGTTGGAAGCAAATTGGAAACGATGGGAGAACGGGTGTAAAGGTAGCGATTTCGGTCATAAAGGCGGTGCGCCGAAAGGCAATCGGAATGCCCGTAAAACAACCCCGAAACAAGGGCAAAACAACCCCAAAACAACCCCTAATGAAAATGATAATGTAAATGAAAATGTAAATGAGAAAGGGGGTACGGGGGAAACTGACGTTTCCCGGCAACAGCGTTTCACGCCTCCCGCGCTCGAAGAGGTGCAAAGGTATGTTGGCGAGAAAGGGTACCGGATCGATGCGCAACGGTTTATCGACTACTATGCCTCGAACGGATGGAAAGTCGGTAAAAATCCGATGCGCGATTGGAAAGCAGCTGTACGGAACTGGCAACGTAGAGAAAATACCCAATCTCCGATCGCCGAATCACAAAAAGGCGAAATGCAGCCCAAATTCTTCAAATTCGTCCAGCAATCAGAGAAGGACACCCATTCACTGAGAAAATCCCTAAAACAACCCTAAAAACGCCGAGAAATAGCAATTATGCAACAGACCACATACGCACAAATCGATTATGCAGGCGGGATCGTTCCTCCCCACGATACAGAACTGGAACGGGTCGTGTTGGGAGCACTGCTCGTCGAACCGCACCAAATCCCATCTGTTGTCAAGATACTCGCTCCGGAGATGTTCTATGCCCCCAAACACGAAGCGATCTACCGGTCGATCGTCGAACTGTACGATGCAGGAGAACCGATAGACCTGTATGCGGTGGGACGGAGGTTGCAGCTGTCCGGCGTCATGCCCGGAAAGATCACTCCGGCCGAATTGACCGAAATCGCGACTACGGCGGGCAGCGCCTCCCACACCGAAACACATGCCCGAACACTGGTGGAAAAGCACGTCGGAAGGCGGATGCTGGAGGTGGGACGCGAAATCACGGCCCGGACCAGCGATACGCGGGCAGACATCGACGAAGTAATCGGGTATGCGACCGGCGAACTGGAAAAGATCGGCACCCTCTTTGCCGGCGGACGGATGGGCGACCACATCAAAACCTATACCGCCCAAGCGTTGAGGGAAGCCGAGCGTCGGGCGGCCAAAGCAGATCAGGGTGAAGTGACCGGCATAACGACCGGCTTGAAGGATTTGGATCGCGCCACCGGAGGGTGGCAAGGGTCGCAACTGATCGTTCTTGCCGCACGTCCGGCTATGGGTAAAACGGCTCTGATGCTCCACTTCGCCAAGGCAGCGGCAAGCACCGGAGTGCCGGTCTGCATCTACTCGCTGGAGATGTCTGGAGTCCGATTGTCGGACAGGTTGCTGCTCTCCGTAGACGACGTGGATGCCGAAGCCTTCCGGAGCGGCCGGCTGACAGCAGCGGATTGGCAGCGCATGGAGCGGGCCGGAGCCGAAATTTCAAGGCTTCCGATCTACGTGGACGATAACCCGACGGTCTCCATGCGGTACATCAAAACCAACAGCCGGATACGCGCCTCGCGCGGCGAATGCGGCATGATCCTGATCGACTATCTCCAGCTGGCCGACACGACCGACAAGGCGAACCGGAACCGCAATCGGGAACAGGAGGTGGCCCAGGCCAGCCGTCAGGCAAAGATTATCGCTAAAGAACTGAACGTTCCGGTGATTCTGCTTTCGCAGCTTTCGCGCGGCGTCGAGGGTCGGGCCGACAAGTGTCCGATGCTCTCCGACCTACGCGAATCGGGCGCGATCGAACAGGACGCCGATATTGTCGTATTCCTCTATCGCCCGGCCTATTACGGCATCTCAACGATCGAGGCACTGGAGAACGCCGATTCCGAGGGGGTGGGCATTCTATCCATTGCCAAGCAGCGGGACGGCGCTACGGGTCGGATCGCCTTCCGCCACAATCCGGCCATGACCCGCCTGACGGACTGGGCGGTACCTCAACCGATCGATCAAACTTCGTCGGCCACCCCATTCTGAAAACAACAAAGATTTACAGCCCGTGAGAAAAGGACAAACGAACAACCCCAAAGGACGACCGAAAGGAACCCCCAACAAAGTAACGACAGAGCTGCGGGTGTGGATCGCCGAGTTGATCGACGGGTGTCGCGACGAATTATCCGCCGACCTCAGGAACATGGAGCCCGCCGAACGTTGGCGCCTGGTGGAGCGGCTAATGGCTTACGTCCTCCCCAAAGTATCGCCGACCACCGTCCGGGAACAAATCGAAGCCGAATATCAGGCTGTTGAGAAGCTCTTGCGGCACGCGCCTGACCAGGTCGTAGACGTCCTGGAACAAAGAATCGTACAAACCTTCAAATTAACCGATTATGAAAACCAAACAGGAAAAAATCGAGACGGTCTTATCAGCAATGAGTGATAAGCCCAAGCCTCAACGAGGGATCGTTATTATTTCGAGGACAACGCTGGGGTCTACCGAAAAGCCTTTTGTCGTAGACGTAGTTGCCGAGAGTGGACCGGCCTTGACCCGTACGGAGAAACGACCCTATTTTACCGACGAAGAGTGGGCATCTTATCTGAGAGACCAAGACCCGGACGCTCCTTGCAGTTTCAAAGGCCGACTGACCAAAGAACAAGCCACGATCGTGATGAAAGGCCTGGAATCTGAACAAAAACAAGGCTATAAGCCTAAAGACGGGTTTAATTTCCTGGGCCTTACGCCGGAACAATATGCCGAGATGATGACCGCCGATCCGGAATAATCCCCACTCAAACGAAACTTCCAATTAAACCCCAATAGCCATGTGTAAAATAGCAACAAAAGCGGATTGCAACGAGATAGCACCGGGAGCATTTCCGGCCACAGACGACCTTACTAAGTGTCCAACAAAGGCCGAAATCCTGGGTACGGGCATCTTGGATGTTACCGGCAACTACGACGATAACCAATGTGTCATGTGTAACGACATCGTAGGAGACTTCAAACTGACGCTTTCCCCGGCCTCCTATACCGCCGTGATCGGTGGAGGTTCTTTCACGCTCACCATTACCAGCAACACCTCGTGGGCGATCTCCTATCCGAGCTGGTGTAGCGGGCCGACATCCGGAAGTGGCAATGCGACAATCACGGTTACAGTGAACTCGAACGCAGGGAATCCCGCACGGAGCGGATCGATTACAGTCAAACTGGATGCAAACCCGGCAATATCCAAGTCATGCAGCGTGAGCCAAAGCGGACTGCCAACCTACGGAGGGAGTATCATGTTCGGGGTGAAGTTCGTCAATACTACCCCCTATTCGCGCAACGTATCGGGGAACGTCTCTTTGGTTATGGACGGTGTCGATCTCGGCAGCGTCTACGTCAGTGGGACGGTACCTGGAAACAACTCGGAGGGTATCACCCTCGGAGGAGGTGAACTGAAACGGTTCTCCTCGACGAAGAAAAGCGTGCCGATCAATTTCGGCTTCGTAGACTATGCCGGGGACCAGTCCCTCGGCGGGATGAGTTTCAGCGTGAGCGGCAACGCGACCGGAGATGAGGGTGTCGGTGATTGGCATGGCTCGCCCGCCGGCAAACGATGCACCGGGAATGTCTCTTTCATCAACTCCGGAGACGGCGACATCATGATATACGCCATCTTCCATATAACCGGGATTATCTGATCACTACACCCGATCGGAACGGGTGTGAATTTTGTGGATTTTGTGGCCTGTTTTTGACAAAAGACGGGGGAGCGGCCTAGTACCGTTCCCCCGTCTTGTTTGCCTCAACCGGTTCCATATTCGCCCCTCCGGTTAGCCGCATCTTACCGTCCGGAGCTTTCAACTTCAACAGGTTACAATTTGTAACCGTTTGATTCCTCTTTTTCAGGAATGTCTGGGCATCGTTCGTGTGTTTTATTCCGCCTCGTAGCCCTCGTAATAGTACGATTGCTCGATCCCTTTGAAGATCACCTCACGGTCGTCGATCCGGTCGGTCAAAGCCCCACCGAGCAGAGTCCGCAGCTCCAGGTCGTTGATCGGACTACGCTCCATAGCCTGCAGATAACGATTCTTATCCACCTGCCGCCAGTCCACCACCCGCCGAAGCCGCTGCTTCAGGAGCAGGTCTAACCAAATCCGTGTCGCCCGGCCGTTCCCCTCCAGGAACGGATGGGCGATGTTCATCTCCACATACTTGGCGACGATCTCCTCGAAAGTCGTCTCCGGCATCCGCTCGATCACCGGCAAAATCTCATTGAGATAAAGCGCATTGGCAAAGCGGAAACCGCCTTTGGCGATATTCAGCGTCCGCACCCGACCGGCAAAGTCATACAGCCCGTCGAACAGATACCGGTGGATGGCACACAAACCGGCCACCGTCCCCGCCTCAATCCGGTCGATGTCGCCTGTTTCGAACAAGGCCCGCGCCTTTTCGATGCTCTGCGCATCTATACTATCGGTTTTCTTTCCCATTGTGCCGTTTGTTGAGGTTATTTCGATTCCGTTGCCAGGTCATCGCCGATTACGATCAGATAACGGAGCAAGGATTCCGCCTCTGCCTTTGCCACAAGTTGCCGGAATGCTTGCGGACGGTTCTCCGTATGCGATGCCTCCAGTGCATTATAATAAGCGATTTTTGCCTCATCCGAACCCTTGAGGTTTACGAGTGTATAACCGTGTCTCAATAAGTACAGATTCATCAGCAAGCGGGAAGTACGCCCGTTCCCGTCGATAAACGGGTGAATGCGTACCAATTCATCGTGCAGGTAGGCGGCAATAATTACCGGATGCTCTTGGGTCTCTTCCATTTCCCAGAAGCGGACCATAAAAGCCTCCATTTGCGGAACGATCAAATATGGTTGCGGCGGCGTGTGGACACTGCCCGCAATCATAACAGGAACGGAACGGTAACGCCCTGCGTTCTCTCGGTCAATACCATGCAATACCAAAGCGTGTATTTCCTTTATCGTGCGTTCGTTTATTTCCGCGTCGCTTTTGGCAAAATCACGTATGTAGTCTATTGCCTCCGCATGGTTGATTGCTTCTAAATGCTCACGCATAGACTTTCCGGCGATTGTTACACCCTCATTGACGACAAGTTCCGTTTCTTGCAGTGTCAGCGTATTCCCTTCGATCCGGTTGCTTTCGTATGTGTATTCGATTGCCAATGCCGCCTCGATTTTTTTTAATGCCTCAACGGGCAACGGACGCAACGATGCCAAGCGTGCTTTCAATGCGTCGCATTCCTTCAGTAATTCGTGCATCGTACCCATAACAATCTTATTCCGCTTTTATGGTGATCGGTTTTCCGCAGTGCGGGCAGGTGATCGTGTTTGTCTGCTGCGGGGCGAATAACTCCGAAACCGATACTCCAAGCGCAGAGGCGATTCGTTCAAGCAGAGGCAACGATGTATTTCCTCTGGCAGCCCGACTCAGTGTCATCTCCGATACGCCCAATTTGAGCGCTAAATCCTTTTGAGTAGTGCCATACTGCTGGCAAAGCTCCTTAACCCTTACATCCATATACGCATAAAGTTTATACAACTTATGTGCAAACATAATCAAAATTATCGTTACATGTATATCCGGACATAAAAATATACACGATACGATTATTTTTATTTGTTCACAACAAACATAATATGTATATTTGCAGCGTAAAATAAACAACAAACGTTTATACACTATGACCACCGTAGAACAAGACACACTCAGAGCACCATTAGCGGTCCGATACTAAGGCGCCGGAGGTCGCTCGGCCCACATTGAAAACCTAATCACCATTTACTAACCAAATCAAAACAAGGAGGAAACAAAATGGCTACAGAAATCAAAGATGTTCGCAACAACGAAAAGCGCAACACGATTCAGACGGTACTGTCCGAAAGGGCGGTTGGTCACTTGGAGTGTATTCTTTTTTGGTGCTCGGAGGAATTCGATTTCGATTCCCTTTCGAGAGACCTGCTGCAAATGCTAAAAATATATGTCCAAGCTAATCCGAATGTAATCCGGCGCTTCGGAAAGCCAACCGAGATGATAGATCGAGTTTCTATGATTCTTCAACTCAGTGAGCAACTAAAAGAAGTCGTTGAAATGGAAGAACCGTTGAGATGGGAAGAGGATAATGATCATGTTTGGATCAAGCCGCAGGATTAACCGAGCTGTGTGCAAATTGTGTATACCGTCAAAGAAAAAGGGTTGCGAATTATTTCGCAACCCTTTGATTTTCAGGTAGCGAGAGAGAGACTTGAACTCTCGACCTCATGATTATGAATCATGCGCTCTAACCAGCTGAGCTACCTCGCCAAACAAACTCCCCTCCGAACCCCCGGAGGAAGACGGTGCAAAGATAAGCGTTCCGTTCGGAATTTCCAAACCCTATTCTTTCTTTTTTCTCACCCGACCGACTTTCGCACCCGCGCCCGATCGACTCCCCCGGAGTGCGAAAAATGCCAGACCGGCAAAAAAGCATTACTCAGTGTAGGCCAGCCGCCAAACCAAGTACCACGCCGAACGGGCGATCTCGATGAGTTTCGGATAGTTGATCCGATCGGCCGTATCCGTCGGCCGATTGTAATCCGGATGGCCATCCGTGTGATACCACACGATCGGAATCCCCACACGTGCAAAAGACATATTGTCGCTCCCGCCGATCGTCCGGGCGCACGGCCGGTAGTCCGCCTCCAAAAGCCGCAACCCAACAGCCGACACCGACTCGTCGTACCACCGTTTCAGCTCCGGCCGCGAAGCCGTATAAAAGTAACGGAACAACCCCGGCCGCGTTTCGTCCGTGTTGCGCCCCACCATGTCGAAGTTGATGTACCCGGCCACCGCCGCAGTGTCCGCCCCCAGCGTCGAAACGTAGTGTCTCGACCCCAACAGCCCACGCTCCTCGCCATCCCAAAATGCGAAGATCAACGTACACGCCGGACGCCTCTCCACCGCCCGAGCCGCCCGAGCCGCCCGAGCTAGTTCCAACAAGACCGACACCCCGCTGGCATTGTCATCCGCCCCGTGAAAAATCTCGCCGTTTTTGGTCCCTTCGTGGTCGTAATGCGCCCCGACGATCACCCGCCGTGTCGTATCCCGCCCCGGAATCGTAACCAGAATGTTCCGCAAGGCCTCGCCGCTACGTCCAGTGAAAGGCTGTTCGACAATCTGTCCCGCCGCATAGCCCATCCGCTCCAACTCGGCGACGATGTATCGCCCGGCGATCCGCCCCTCGAGCGATCCGGCGAGTCGACCGCCCAGCTCGTCCGAAGCGAGAAAGCGCAACGAGATCTCGGCCTGTCGCCGTGAGACTGCCTCCAGCCCGCGTCGAAAATCCCGCCGTTCCGCCCCCGAAAGCCCCTCTCCCCGAACCGGAGCCGCCGAAGCCGTCCAAACCGCCGTCCCCAAAATCCAAACCGCCGCCAACCTCCGACCGATCTGTCTGAAAAAAATGTTCATCACGCTGCAATCCTAATCAATACAAGAGTTCGTTCCCATGCAACTTCTCGACCCGACTTTCGTCCAAGAGTTCCATCCTGTCGCGCCATGTTCTTCCCTCGACGAGCGATTTATAGGCCTTCTCGAACCGCTCTTCGATCGGAAAGACCGGCAGAGCATACCCCTCGGCCGTCCGCCGCACGGAAGGACGAACCGACCGGCGCGTAATATCGTACCGATCGCGCGGTTTCCGCTCCGGTTCCCAGCTGAAACCCGGCAACCGCTGCTGTGTTCCGGCCGGTATTTTGTCGATCGGATAGATCGTCCAATCGGTCTTTCCGCCCCAGTTCATATGGATCGGTTCCTGGTCCTCGAAGTCGATCGTCAGGCTGGCGCACGAGATGACGGCGAACTTGTCCGGCGGCAAACCTTCGTCCCCCATATAATAATTATTCCGTACGTTTCCGGTCATGATGGTCCGCTGCATTTCGTTCTCCCGGAACCACGCCTGAAGAAGTCGCCCGGAGGCCTGATTAAACAAGGTGTCGGCCTCCTCGACCTGTTGGGTCAAGAACGGCGAACCGATAAATTCGGCATAGTCCAACTCTCCGTTCCGACTGTAGAGGTCGATCCGGTCGGCCGCCAACTGGCTAGAGGCGCTCCAAATGAGCGGTCGCCCGAAGAAGCTGGCCATCGAATCGACCGTATAAGCGGTCAGCGAGTCGGCCACCCCCTGTACATCGCTCCGCCAGAGCTTCACGTTGTGCCGCCCGCGCACGATCCGTTCGAGCGAATCTTTCTTCGGCGCCGGAGCCGGGTCGATCCGCACTGAATCGACCCGCATCGAATCGACCGCTTCAACCATCGCAAGAGAATCGACGCCACGAGCCACGGAATCCACCCCCGGCACACCAAGAGCCGAAGCGAGAGCCGCCGAATCCGCTACTATCCCTCCCCCACTGAGCGAGTCGGCCGGAGCGAGAGCCGCCGAATCTCCCCCCGGTGCGACCGGCCGCGGCTTCGACCGCCCCGGCGGATAGCTCTCGAAAAGAATCGTATCGGCCCGCGCAAACACAGAATCCGGCAAGAGTTCCGAATCCTGAGCCACTCCGGTCGAAATCATCGGAATCGAATCCCCTGCCGAACCCTCCGATTCGATCCGAACCGAATCGGCCGGCGCCAAAACCGAATCCGGTTCCGCCACATCCGATCGTCCCTCCTCCGTTTCGTACAAAATCACCGCCGGCGCATCGGTCAGCATCCCGTTCTTGAGCGAGTCGTTATAGAAGCCGAAATCGCCGAGTCCGATCGCCCGCTGGGCCGTGTCGAGTATCTGGATATTCCGCCGCATCACCACCCGCCGCATAACGCTCTCGTAATCCATCGTGTCGGCCCAGAACTCCTGGTCCGGGGTCATGGCATAAGCGGCGCGCGTAAAATGATAGGTCTCCGTCCCACGCACATAATTCCCCTGATCCGAAGTCAAAAAATCCCGATCCTTGTCCCAGATGTAAGCCTTCGAGAGAAACGTTACGACTTCGCTGTTCAAGTCGTAACGCACCGAGTCGGTCCGGATCTTGTAATTGTCGTTCCGCAAAGCCACATGCCCCACGAAAGTAACGGTCGACGAATCGCCGTTGAAAATCCCGCGGTCGGACTCCATCCGGTTGTCGCGCAGAAAAATCACCGCCCCTTCGTCATATGTCCCGATATTGGTCCGGGTGTTGAAATCCATGTGGTTGAAAACCCACATCGTGGCCTCGCCGTTCACGAGCTTCAACAACGGAGAGTGAACGCTCGCCAGGTCCGTATGACCGTCGTAGCTGGCCCGATCGCCGTAGATATAGGTCGAGTCCTTGTTGATCAGCACGTTCCCGAAACACTCGATCCGATAATCATCGTACCGCTTCGCGCTGTCGCACTGAATATACGTCCCGTTGTGGTGAAATATGACATGATCGATCAGGTACAAAACCGTATCTCCCTGACGCTGGGTCATCAGGTCGCCGTAATAGTCCACGGTCGTGGTCGTCCCCCCGCCTGCAACCGCCGGTGGCTGCTGCGACTCCACCTCCCGATCGCCCCACGCCCGAGCGCCCGAACCGAACGGAACCAAAAACAGCAACGCCAAACACGTGCGCAACCTATAACCACCTATTTTCTTCATAAAAATATGCTCCGTCTTGTTTGTCTGCCATTGACGACGGGAGGGTACTGTTCTTTTTGTGAACAACCGAGCAACGTACCGAGAGCAGAGGCCATTTACGGACTATGCCGAGGTAGTGCGAGGAAGACGAAGTCAAAAGGTACGGTTCCATACAGTAGCCAATGACCGAAAAAGAAAGAAGAATTTATTTTTTGAGCCAATTATGTTCGAGTTTGAGCTCTCGGTACTCAGGCGCGATCCAGACATACATTTTCGCGATCGCCTCCTTGATCCACTTTTCGAGTTCGATATTTTGTTTGTTTTGCAAGGCGAAGTCGGCGATGATTTCGTAGTCTTCGACCAGCGAAGCATGGTGCGAAGGGATAACCTTGTTCAGTCGAACGACCTTGTAGACCGTGCTACCCGTAGCGAGGTCGATGGCCTCGTACGGAGCCGAGACCTCTCCCTCCTTCAAGCGCGACAACGGGATATAATCCTGCGGCATCAAAGCATCCTTCATGAACTTCGGCGAGGCGTACTTGGCATCGAACTGTTGTTTGGCCAGCATGCTGTTGAAGACGACCCCTCCGTTTTGATTGGTCTCCTTGTCCATCGAATATCGTGCCACAGCCTGTTCGAACGCCTCTTTGTCGGTCCCGACTTCTCGCACCAGGCTGTCCAGCAATCGCATTTCGCGTTCCGTTTCCTCGACCGTAAAGGTCGGTTTCAGGAGGATCTGCCGGAAGTGGACCAACTCGCCCCGCAGCGAGATGAGCTCCACGATATGATACCCGTATTCGGTTTCGATGATTTCGGAAACGGTTCCCGGCCTGAGCGTTTCGAGCGCTTCGACGATCGGATAGACCAGCTGATTGACGTTCCCCGGCCCCCATTCGCCGCCGCTGCGCGCCGTTATCGGATCCATCGAGTAGAGCCGCGCCAAAGCCCCCAGATTTTCGCCGTCCAGGATCCGCTGCCGGTATTCGAGCAGTTTTTGCCTCACCTCGAACTTCCGTTCCTCGGTCTCAGGCGGGAAGCGGACGATCTGCGCATAGACATACTGCTCCGGCACCATCTCCAGCGAGTCGACCGGCAACTGAGCGAAAAACTCGGCCACGTCGCGATACGTAATCTCGACCTTTTGCATCACGTTGCTCTGCATGATATTGGCCAACTGCTGGTCTTCCGCCTCCCGCCTGAGGTCGTCGCGAATGGCGAAGATCTCTTTGCGGTACTTCCGCTCCAAGGCTTTGACCGAACCGGCCTCGGCTATGAGCTGTTGCACCTGATGTTCGACCTGTTCGTCCAATCCTCCGCGCAGCTCTTTGTCGAGCGAGTCGGCCCGAGCCTGTTCGGACAGCATTTTCCACAGGAGCAAGGTCTCGAACGCTTCGTCCCGGGCGGGACGGTTCGTGAGAATGCCCCGTTCGCGCCGATCGCGCAAGACCTCCTCGGTCTTGCGTTCGATGTCGGAGAGCAGAATATGACTATTCCCCACAATCGCCGCCACTTCGTCGGCAATGTACTGCGGATTGGCCTCGGCTCCCCGCAGACCGCTCGCCGCAACCGTTGTCGGAGCGGTCGTCGAATCGGTCGACGCCGGAAGAGTTCTCCCCTGCGCCGGATCGGTCGTTCCGCCGAAAACGCAAAACATGGCGCCCAAGCAACCGGTTATCAAATATTTCGGCATGAATTTCATCTGCATTGTTGAATTTCGCTACTGTTTAATCTTGATCTCGAAACTCCGGTCGTCTCGAGCCGCATTATAGAGACTGTCCTCCAGCTGCCCGAGCAGCGTCTGCCGCCGTTTGTTGAGAATGATCTTCCGGATGTTCCCCGTCTCGCGCTCGATGGGCGAATAATCTCCCGTCGGCCGATAGAGGTCGATGGCCATCATATACTTATACTCGTCGTCCTCGACTTCGTAGAACCGGCGGGTCCGCAGGAAGTCGTCGAAGTTGCTCTGCGAGAAGGGGATATGCCGCACCACGGTGCTGAAATCCGTCCACTCGGCGCTGAAATCCTCGGTCTTGTACTGGTTTTTCTGACAAATATTCAGGAAGTCGTTCCGATCTCCCTCGTCGCCCGAACGGAACATCTCTTCGAGCTTCCGGCTCTGCCTCAACCCGGCCGGAATCCGAGCGATCCGCGCCTTGACGATCGGCCCCGCCAACCGAAAACCGTCGCGGTTATTGTCATAGTAGTCGAAGATCTGCTCCGTGGTAACCGTCGTATCGAGCCGACCGACCAACCACTCCTGTTCGTAGCGATAGCTCAGCAGCGTGCTTCGGTACTGGGCCACCATCTCTTCGATACCCTCGCCCTGTCCGGAGATAGCGGCTTCGGCCGCCGCCGTTTTGATCTCTTTCCGGACCCAGGTGTCGACAATCGACCGCAAGGCCGCCAGACTGTCCTGTCGGTTCAGCCCGGCCCCGATCATACCGGCCACGTCGCTGGCATAGAGTTCCCGCCCGCCGACCGTAGCGATCACCTCGCCTTTGTCCGCGTCGTAGAGTTTCAACTTGTTGCAGCTCAGCGCCGCCACTGCAAAACCGGCCACGAATAATCCCAGCCGAACATTCCATCCTATCCGTTTCAATGTAATCTCGTTATGTTTCGCGTTCAGAGGTATTAACGAACAAAAATAACGATTCTTTTGCGAACCCCCTAATTTTCGACCCCATTCCTCGCCTCCGGGTCCGCTCCGGCCGCCTCCTGTCGTCGGATCCGCCGCACGCCATACCACCCCCCGGCAATCAACAACGCCACCGAAACGCCATAGGTCCAGCACCACAACGCCCCGTCGCCCAAGATCCGCCGTTCTACGCCGTCAGCCGTACCGAACACCATGTACAGCAGCGATGTCAGGCCGTTGTTGACGAAATGCACGGCGATCGCGCCGTTGAGCGACCCGGTCAGGTAATAAACCGTCCCGAGGATCAGCCCCAGACACGCGGCATAAATCACCTGTTGCGGAATCAGGTGGATCGCGCCGAAGATCAACGCCCCGACCGCGATTCCGGCTACGGGTCCCAACCTCCTCACCAGGTTTTTCTGAATAATTCCGCGGAACAGAAACTCTTCGAATAGGGGCGCCGCCACGACTGCGGTAAACATGGGCCAAAATCCGCCGCTCATATACCGGTCGAGCATCTCGACATACGTATCCGGCATCCGGTCGAGCAACGGGCTCAGAACGACTCCCACGGCGAGCATCAGCACGAGACCGACGACGATCACCCGCGGATCGGCCCCCCACCGTTCGGGACGGAACGAAGGCACCTCCAGCCCCCACCCTCTGCGCAACGCCACGGCATACCCGATCGTAATGCCGAAGCTGACGACATAGGTAACGAAACCGCCCCACGCCGCCTGTCCTCCGGCCGCGTCGAACTGCTGAAACAAACGCCCCAGCAGCATACTGGCGACGACATAAACGCCCAGTATGCTGAGTATGGGAAACCAAAGGCTCCGAGACGGATAACGAACTGACATGGTGCGTATAATGATATGTTTGAACTTAGTCGATCGATCGCATTTTCCCAGGCGTTTCTCCGCATCATGCGCACCTCTTCGACCGATCTCCGTCGCCCTCTGCTCCCATCGCCTTTTACCCGGCTCCGGGCTTCCGCGACAGCGGGTATCGAAGTACTGAGGATGGTTCAGGAAAATTGTATTACGTCGGTCGCGGCGGGTACAGTTGGTCGTCAACAATTCTTTCGGAAAATTCCAGCACCCACTACATCGACTTCAACGCTAGCGGGATCATCCCGAATTACAGCAGCTACAACGCAGATGGTCTTCAGCTGCGTTGCCTCCAGGAATAGGGAGAGAGCCGAGCGGTGTTTTGTTGGCCTGCCGGTTGTAGATCGACACCCGCTGCCCCGACAACAGCCTGCCGATTGCCTGCCGGGCAAGCCGAGCAAATTCTTTCACGATCTCCCCATGACAGCCCGGAGCCACCCCTTGCGACAGGCTGCAAGCATCCCGCCCTGGCTCCAGCCTTTCCCTATACACAACAACCGCGCTCTACGAGCGCGCGGCCCGCAGCCCGCGGACCAGCCGCCCCCGGCTGGCAACACTGCTCGGCATAAACCGCAATCGCAGATTGCGCAGCCCGTCGCCATCCCCCGCGACGGGCTGGTGCCGCTCGGCACTCGAATGCTATAGTTCGCTCTGAAAAATCCGCACTGGCCCCCGGGCTGTTCTGTTCGGAGGAAACCACTTCCGCCGGGGGAAATTTCCCGCTCAGGGAAAATGTAACTCTTTCCTCTAACCCGCTCAAGCCGCGGAGGCTCATCCTTTTTGGTATGCCCCAAAAAGGATGCAAA
>JAIDFC010000240.1 GCA_029054535.1 Rikenella sp.
CTCACCGGAAGTCAGGCAGGGAAGCTTTGAGTGGCGACCGGAACAGATAAGCGTTCGCGAAGTCCGGATAGAGTTCGATCGCCCGCGTGTAGTCTTCGATCGCGCCTCGATAGTCGCCGATTCGGATCCGAACCGACTCCCGGTTGTTGAACACCAGGACGTTCCCCGGATTCGCCCTCGCCACCCGGTCGTAGTCCTCTATGGCGCGGTTGTAGTCGCCGATCTGGCTTCGCAGAATAGCTCGGTTGAAGTACGTAACGGAGTTCGTGGAGTCGT
The DNA here is from genome assembly GCA_029054535.1 of Rikenella sp. Lineage (GTDB taxonomy): Bacteria > Bacteroidota > Bacteroidia > Bacteroidales > Rikenellaceae > Rikenella. The sequence goes on from JAIDFC010000240.1 coordinate 277, forward strand.
AGTCGACGGCGCGGTCGAAGTCGGCCAGGGCAGCCATCGGCTGTTGTTTGTTCACATAGGCGTAGGCGCGGTAGAAGTAGGCCACGGCCAGCGTGCTGTCGATCCGCAGCGCTTCCGAGAGGTCGCGGATCCCTTCGTCGTTCCTCCGCTGCACCACTTCGAGCAGCCCCCGGCGCACGTATCCGTCGGCTTCGTAAGGGTTGACCTCCACGGCGCGGTTGAAATCGGCATAAGCGCGTGCCGTATCTTTCAGGTAGAGGTAACAAGTCCCCCGGTTGGTCAGCGCATTGACATCCGCCGGGCTCGACCGCAGGTAGCGCGAGAAATCCTCGACCGCCCGATCAAATTGCTGGCTCAGGAAGAGCGTAACCCCGCGGCTGTAGTAAGCCGCCGCCATATTGGGCCGCAGCTCGACGGCGTGCTGATAGTCCCGCAGCGCGTCGTTGTAATTCCCCATCCGCGACCGGGTGATCGCCCGGTACTGATAGGCCATCGTGTAGACCGGATTCACCTCGATGGCGCTCGTGAAGTCGGCTTCGGCTCCCAACAGGTCGTCGAGGTTGTACTTCGCCACCCCCCGCAGAAAATAACCCTCGTACTCCTTCTTCTCGCTCCGCAACAGCAGGTTCAGCATCTCGATCGCTTCCCGATAATTTCCCTCGACGATCAGTTCGCGACCCTTATAGAAAAAATAGGGTTTGTTCAACTGGGCGTGAACGCTCCCCAGGTCGAACAATCCTATGCTCAAAAACAACAAAAAGGTAACTACACGATTCCTCATAATATTACAAATGTACGACTTTTCATGAATATATAAGCGGTCTGGTTTGCCTGGGCTACGAGTGGGTACTGCTGCTTGTCGGCTTCGCAATCTAATGCTTTGTTCATTCGGGCCGACGCCAGCGGGGCTCAAATGAGCGTAGTGAGAGTTAACTGTGCTGCGCTTGTTTTTTCCTCGCCGTTCGGCCGAGCGATTCATTCGGACTCGCCGCAAACCGCGATCTTCAATCGCGCGGTCCGACACCACCCCCCGCGACGGGCTGTTCTATTTGAAGCCATCCATTTCCGCCGGGGAAATACCCCTCTCGGGCAGAATGCACCTCTTTCCTTTAATCCGCTCAAGCCGCGGGGGCTCATCCTTTTTGGTATGCCCCAAAAAGGATGCAAAAAACGCATCCAAGGAGACTACGCCCCCTTGGCAATCCCCCCTTATCTCTCTTTCGGTAGTCAACGTATTGCCGATAACCGCGCCCCCAGGCGCGCGGGCCGAACGCCTCCCCTCGGGAGGGACGCACAGCGTCTTTTATTGGCAGCCTCTACCCCTAAACAATCCCGGGCGACCGACCCGGTGGATTTCAGAAGAAATCAGAACCGCAACTTGCAACCAACCGCGCTCTCCGATCGCGCGACCGACGCCACCCCACACGGAGGGCGGTGCCGCTCGGCACTCGAAAGCTGGAGCTTGCTCAGCAACATGCAAGAACTGCCCTCAAGCCGGGCGGGCTCCGCCAAATAAGGCCGAGAGAACCCCAGCAAAAGCCCCAACAGGGCCCCGCGGCGGGCAACTATAAGGCTGCGAAAAACCAAGCAAAAGACGCGGTGCGTCCCCCCGGCGGGACGGGCGAACCGAGCAACGTTCCGAGAGCAGAGACCGCTTGCGGGCTATGCCGAGGTAGTGCGAGAAAGACGTAGTCAAACTTCGTTTCGCTCAGGCCTTTCAGCCGCAAAAAACAGCAAAAGACGCAACGCGTCCGATACTGCGTATCGCTAACGGTTGTTCATATGTTCATAGAACAGTACGTACCCTCCCGTTTGCCAAGCACAAAACATATATTTTGCGTATTCTGAGGAAAAGTATTACCTTTGCGGTGCTTTTAATTAATAGACCGTATAATTACATGAGCACTTACATCGACACGGAGAAGAAACAGGAGTTGTTTCAGAACTATGGGAAATCGGCGACCGATACCGGGTCGGCGGAGAGTCAGATCGCGTTGTTTTCGTACCGGATTGCGCATTTGACCGAACATTTGAAGCAGCACAAACACGATTATAATACGCAGCGGGCGCTGTTGAAGCTCGTCGGGAAACGCCGGAGCATGCTGGATTATCTGGTGAAGACCGATATCGAGCGCTATCGCGCGATCGTGAAGGCACTCGGGCTGCGGAAATAAATCGCTTGTTCCGGGCCAGGCTTTTGACCTCGGAAGACGCCGGTGTCTTATTTTTTACGAATCACAGGCTTTGCCATTGGCAGGGCCTGTTTTTTTTGTATCTTAGCCCCGAATTTTTACGGAAAAACAAATCAAACTCATGTATTACAACGCAACGAAAAAGAATATCGAGCTCAGCGGCGGCCGGACCATCGAGATCGAGACCGGGAAACTCGCCAAGCAGGCCGATGGTGCCGTGGTTGTGCGGCAGGGAAATACCATGCTGTTGGCTACCGTCGTGGCGGCTAAGGATGCGAAAGAAGACGTCGATTTCATGCCGCTGTCGGTGGAGTATAAAGAAAAATATGCCGCTAACGGGCGGTTCCCCGGGGGATTCCTCAAGCGGGAAGCGCGGCCGAGCGATTACGAGATTTTGGTGTCGCGGCTGATCGACCGCGCCCTGCGGCCGCTCTTCCCGAGCGACTATCATGCCGAAGTTTTCGTAACCGTTACCTTGTTGTCGGCCGATCCGGATATTCAGCCGGATGCGCTGGCCGGGCTGGCGGCTTCGTCGGCGCTGGCCGTGTCGACCATTCCGTTCGGCGGACCGATCTCGGAGGTGCGCGTGGCGCGGATCGACGGGCAGTTCGTCATCAATCCGACCTTCTCGCAGATGGAAAAACAGCATTGCGACCTGGATATCATGGTGGCGGCGACCGTCGACAACATCATGATGGTCGAAGGCGAGATGAAAGAGGTGTCGGAGGCGGTGATGCTCGATGCCATTAAATTCGCGCACGAAGAGATCAAGAAACAGTGTCGGGCGCAGCTCGAGTTGATGCAGGAGGTGGGGAAGACCGAAAAACGGACTTACTGCCATGAGCAGAACGACCTCGCATTGCGGGATGCCGTGGCGGCGGCGACGTACGACAAGGTGTACGAAGTGGCCAAGAGCCAGCTGCCCAAGCATGAACGGAGCGATAAGTTCGACGAGGTTCTGGAACGGTATTTGGCCGATTTCGCGGCGCAATACGGGGAAGAGGAGTTGGCGGCGAAAGAAAGCATGATTCGGCGGTACTTCCACGACTATGCGCTGAAGCCGGCCATGCGGAACATGATTCTCAACGACGGGGTTCGGCTCGACGGGCGGAAGACCACGGAGATTCGGCCGATCTGGTGCGAGGTGGGTTATCTGCCGGCGCCGCACGGTTCGGCGATCTTCACCCGCGGCGAGACGCAGTCGCTGACGACCGTAACGCTTGGCACGAAACTTGATGAAAAGATGATCGACGACGTGCTGCGCGAGGGGACGGAGCGGTTCGTGCTGCACTACAACTTCCCGCCGTTCTCGACCGGCGAGGCGCGGCCGGCTAGAGGGCTGTCGCGGCGCGAGATCGGACACGGGAACCTGGCGTTCCGGGCTCTGAAACCGATGATTCCGGACGAAGGGGAATGTCCGTATGCGATTCGCGTGGTTTCCGATATCTTGGAGTCGAACGGTTCGTCGTCCATGGCGACCGTATGTGCCGGGACACTGGCCTTGATGGATGCCGGGGTGAAGATCAAGAAACCGGTATCGGGGATTGCCATGGGGTTGATCGCAGAGGGGGATCGGGTGGCGGTGCTGTCGGATATCCTGGGCGATGAGGACCACCTGGGGGATATGGACTTCAAGGTTACCGGGACGGCGGACGGGATTACCGCCACGCAGATGGACATCAAGGTGGACGGCTTGAGCTATGACGTGTTGGCTGCGGCGTTGGAACAGGCGCGCCAGGGGCGGATGCACATCCTCGGGAAGATTACCGAAACCATCGCTGCGCCGAGGGAAGACTACAAACCGCACGTGCCGCGGATGGTGCAGATCACCATTCCGAAAGAGTTTATCGGGGCTGTGATCGGGCCGGGCGGTAAGGTGATCCAGGAGATGCAGAAGGAGACCGGCACGACGATCACGATTACCGAAGAGGGCGAGATCGGGAAAGTTGACGTGTTCGGCGCGAATAAGGACGGGGTCGATGCGGCTATCGCCAAGATCAAGGGGATGACCGCCGTGCCGGAAGTCGGGACGGTTTATCACGGGAAAGTGAAGTCGGTGGTGGCGTTCGGCGCTTTCGTCGAGATTCTGCCGGGGAAAGACGGCTTGCTGCACATCTCGGAGATCGATCACCGACGGTTTGAAACCATGGAAGAGACCGGGATCAAAGAGGGGGATATGATGGACGTGAAATTGATCGCGGTGGATCCGAAAAATGGGAAATTGAAGTTGTCGCGGAAGGCGTTGATCGAAAAGGCATAGTTTTTGCAGGAGAGAATGTTGCAGAGCGGGGAGGGGAGTTCGGCCTTGCGCGGGACCTCCCTCTGCGGGCGCAGCGGGAACGGATCGGGGCTTTCGGTCGTATGACGACGATTTTTTCCTGCTACGAACTGCATTTTTTCAAACAAATTCATACCTTTGTCATTCACGATCGATCCGAGGCCTGCGGCGCCGGATCGGACGCCCGAAACGACAGAACACGGAATACAATAAACCAATTCATTCAATAACAATTAACTGACTATGAGAAAGTTTTTTAACATCAGTCTCGCGGTTCTCGCTGCGTCGGCGCTTCTCACCAGCTGTAATTGCTTCAGCAAGATGATGAAGAAGACCGCACAGGGTATCACGGTAACCTGCGCTCCGGAAGTGGTTACCTTGAAAGGCGACAACGCTGTAACGACCGTTACGGTGAACGTGCCGGCCAAGGCTTTCCACAAATACGGCGTGCTGAAAGTTACGCCGGTGATCGTTTCGGCTATCGACGGCTCGGAATACGCCGGCGAACCGAAATTCTTCCAGGGGGAAAAGGTACAGGACAACTATACCGTCATTCCGTACTCGGGCGGCTCGTTCGCACTGGAAGTGGCGATTCCGTACGATCCGGCGATGCGTCTCTCGCAGCTCGTTTTCAAAGCGGAAGCTAAATGCTTGAAAAACGGGAAGAAAATCAAAAACTTCACCGAATATAAAACCCCGATCGTGGTGGCTAACGGGGTCAGCTCGCTGCAGCTGATGGCCGACAACTATGCCAAGGTGGCTATTGCGCCGGATGCTTTCCAACGCGTAACCAACATCTCGGAATCGGCTAAGATCATGTTTACGATCAACCGTTCGAACGTGCGTACCAACCAGTTGGCCAAAGAAGATATCAAAACCCTCGAAAACTTCATCATCGCCAACTCGGGCGACGCGAAGAAAACCGTAGGGGATGTCTACACCCAGGCTTACGCTTCGCCGGACGGTCCGCTGGCTCTGAACGACAGACTCTCGAAAGACCGTGGCGCTTCGACCCAGAAAGCCGTGAGCGCTAAGTTCAAGAAAGACAAAATGCCGGTCGGCACCAAATTCGACGTCAACGCGATGGGTGAAGACTGGGAAGGTTTCAAAGAACTCGTAGAAGCTTCGGATATTCCGGACAAGGCGCTGATCTTGCAAGTGCTCTCGATGTACAGCGATCCGCAGGTTCGGAACCGCGAAATCAAGAACATGAGCGCAGCTTTCCAGGTGTTGGCTGACAAGATCCTGCCGGAACTGCGTCGTTCGAAAATGACCGTTAACGTACGGGTCGAAGGGTTGACCGATGCCGAATTGCGCGAAGCTGTCGCTACGGACATCAACAAACTCAACGTCGAAGAGATGCTCTTCGCCGCTACGCTCTACACCGACAACGCTACGAAAGCGCGGATCTACAAAGCGGCTGCTGAAAAATACAACTGTTACCGCGGCTACAACAACCTCGGGGTCGTGCTGGCCAACGCAGGGGACTATGCTGGGGCTAAGGCTGCCTTCCTGAAAGCGGCTTCGCTGAACAACACCGATCCGAACGTCATCAACAACCTGGGCGTTATCGCGCTGGCTGAAGGCAAAAAGGCCGAAGCGGCTAAATTCTTCGCCGTATCGTCGGCTCCGGAAGCTAAATACAACAAAGGCTTGGTGGAACTCGCTAACGGGAACTACGCCGCTGCGGCTCGGACTTTGGACGGCTACAACCAGGCGTTGGCTGAACTCCTGAACGGCAACGTCGCTAAAGCTAAACAGCAGCTGGCAGGGATGAACAACTGGCGTGCCAACTACGTGAAAGCGGTGATCGCTGCACAGGAAGGTAATGCTGACGCGTTGGTTTCGAACCTGAAAGCTGCCATCGCTCAGAACCCGCAGGCTGCGGAACTGGCGGCTACCGAAGTGAACTTCTACAACTTCTTCGAACACGCTCAGTTCGTCGAAATCGTGAAAGTCAAAGCTAAAATGAAATACGAAGTCGCTCGATAGGTTTTCGAACCTACGACGCTGACGTAGATCCGCAGAGGCCGGGTACTGTCCAGAGACAGTGCCCGGCCTCTCGCGTTTTGGGCGAGCGAGAGGCCGATTACGCATTTGAACGTACGGTTCGATGACAGATTATCGTTATCTTTGCCTCCGAAATCTATGGCCGAACAGAATAAAATATCGATCAAAAATAAACGAGCCACCTTCGACTACGAGATCCTGGAAGAGTGGGTGGCCGGTATCGTGCTGACGGGAACCGAAATCAAATCGGTGCGGATGGGCAAGGCGAGTCTGGTGGACTGTTATTGTTTTCTGCACCGGGGCGAACTCTACGTGCATGGGATGAACATCGCGGAGTACCATTGGGGGACCTACAACAACCACCAGCCGACGCGCGATCGCAAATTGTTGCTCAACCGGAAGGAGATCAACAAACTCGAACGGGCATTGCAGGACAAGGGACTTACGGTGGTCGGCCTGCGGCTTTTCATCAACGACCGGGGGCTGGCAAAATTGCTGATCGGTTTGGCGCGTGGCCGTAAAAAGTACGACAAACGCGAAAATCTCAAAGAAAAGGATGCGAAACGCGATATGGATCGCGCGATGAAACGATGATGCTCGTTTTAGCAACTCGAGTTTGGCTATTTTATGAGAACAGTTCTTTTGTGAACAACCATAGTGTGAGGTCGTTGGGGGATTTTGGAGAGGGTTTGGGCGTTTGTGGCGCGCGGCCGGAGGCGGTTTTTAGAACGGTCGTAGTATTGCTTGGCGGGTTTTGTTGGGGTTTTTCAGCGCAGGTTTAAGCGATACGGAGTATTGCCCGCCCAGTGGGGGCACCCCGCGCGGCCAGGGAATGTTTTAGAGCAGTAAAGCGATACGTAGTATCGCAAGCCCACCGCGGGCACGCGGGGCCGCGCGGCCTGAGCGCGTCTGACACGGTTTCTCTGTGAGAAGACTCCGCGCGCGACAGCTGGAGTAGGAAATCGTTCAAAAGCGTGAATCGCTTTTGAACAGGATTTCCGCCAGCGCGCGGACAGAGCATGTAGGGTAGAGGCTGCCAGGTTCGAGTGCCGAGCGGCACCGTCGCCCGCCCGCCTTAAAGGGGAATTTCGCTCGTTTTGCGAGAGCAAAACCGAGATGAAATTCCCGCGGGCGACGCGCCCACAGGGCGTTTTATTTTGGGTTCTCTCTGTCTTATGGAGGTAACCGCGCGCCGCGCCTAAGTAGCGAAATACGCCGTTTCAATGAGAATTGAAACGGATGAATTTCGCCGGCGCGCGCACCCGTTGGGTGTTTTACTGGCCTGCCGATTGCAAGATAACCTTACCCTAAAGCGGACGCCGCCGGCAAGGGCGCAATCGAGCTTCGCGAGAAGTTGCGTCCCGCCGCGTGGGGTGGCGGCGATCCGCGCGATCTGCGATCGCGGTTTGTTTCGGGAGAATGGTGAACAGAGTCGTAGCCAGCGGAGATTTGCAGAGCAAGCACCAATTTTCGCGTGTCGAGTGGTATCGGGTCGAACCGCAATCAAAGACGCGTAAGCGGCAAAATTGCGGGCCTCCCGAGGGGGAGGCGTTTCGCGTGCCCGCAGGACGCGGTTTGTTTGTAGAAGGAAACTTCGCAGGGATTGAGGCTCCGAGCTGTCGAGCGTGAGATCGTAAAAAAGTTCTGTACCGAGGATGGCCTTACAGAGAACGAAGGAATAACATTACATAAATAGATAGGATACATATGTTGAGTCAGTTTAAGACGGAGGATTGGTTAGCAGTCGGTTTCGGGTTGCTGATTATGGTATTGTCGATTGCAATTCCGGGACAGTGGATGCCGGTGATGCCCAAAAGTCTGGGAAGTTGGGGAGCGTGGCTGAATGTGGTATTGTTGATAGCGGGGTTGTTCGTGATCGTGTGGGCGGCCTGTCGGATGCTGGGGCGGCCGACGCGAGGGATTTTGCCGTCGTTGTTGGTGATTTTTGCCGTGGCTTTGGGTGCACAGGCTTTGGCTTCGTTGCCGGCCGTGAAGGATGCGACCGGGTTGGAGAGTGTCTTTTTCGCCGTGGCTTTGGGGCTGCTGATTAGCAATACGATCGGGGTGCCGGAGTGGATGCGTCCGGCGTTGCAGAGCGAGTTTTATGTCAAAATCGGGCTGGTGTTGCTGGGGACCACCGTGATCTTCGGCGAGATTATGCAGGCCGGGGCATTGGGTTTGATTCAGGCATTGGTCGTGGTGGTTTGCGTGTGGAATTTCGGGTATTGGATCGCACGAAAACTGGGGGTGGATCGGGAGATGTCGACGATGTTGGCCAGTGCGGTGTCGATTTGCGGGGTCTCGGCGGCGATCGCAACCTGCGGAGCGATCAAGGGGGACAGTAAAAAACTGTCGTACGTGATTTCGCTGGTGTTGGTGGTGGCGATTCCGATGATGTACGGGATGCCGTATCTGGCGCAGTGGATGGGGCTTTCGCCCGAGGTGGCGGGTGCCTGGATGGGCGGTACGATCGATACGACGGGCGCCGTCGTAGCTTCGGGTGCCGTGCTCGGTGAGACGGCCGAAAAATACAGCGTTATCGTGAAATTCTCGCAGAATGTTCTGTTGGGGCTGGCGGCGTTCGCGATCTCGATCTACTGGTCGTACAAGGGGAAGGACCGTCGCGAAAAACCGACGCCAGGGGTGCTGTGGGAACGTTTCCCGAAGTTCGTGTTGGGTTTCGTGCTGGCCTCGCTGGTCTTCAGTTTTGCCATGCCGCTCGAAACGGCAAAAAGCGTAGGAAGCGTTACCAAAAATCTCCAAAGTGTCTTCTTCTCGATTGCCTTTGTTTGCATCGGGCTGGAAACGCGGTTCAAGGATATTTTCAACAAGGATTTCAAGAAACCGCTGTGGGGTTTCCTGATTGCGCAGGGTTTCAATGTCGTGTTGACGCTGATTGTGGCTTATGTGTTGTTCGCCCATATCAGCGATTAGGATAAGGGGGATTCGCATAAGACCGGGGGCACTTCTTGCTAAAAGAAGTGCCCCCGGTCTCTTTGTATGAGATACGGCGCCAATCGGTTATTTACTCGTCGTCTGAGGCACGATCACAGGCAAACTTCCGGACAGGCACTCGATGTCGAACGGAAAGTTCGGACCTCGTTCACCGTCGATATCGGAGGTGGGTTGGTCGTTTTCGATGTGTAGTTTCCGAGTCTGGAAGTAGACGATGTCGTTCGGATAGGCTGCGACCTTCTTTCGCATCAGGAAATAGAAGACGTTTTTGATACTCTCCACGATATTTTCGCCTCGAATGATGAGTACGTCCAGCAGTCCGTCTTCTGCACTGGAATGTTTGGCGAGATTCAGGTTGCCGGCCGTCCGTCCGTTGAAAACCAGCAACAGGAGGCAACTCCCGCGAAACGAAATTTCGTCGGAGGTTACCTCGATGTGCATCTTCCGGAACGAAGGCAGCTCGCCGATGCTGCTGAAGTAGTAGGCCAATTTGCCGAAGGTGTTTTTCAGTACCGTCGGAGTCTTTTGCGACACCTCGGTGAAGAGTCCGCAGCTGAGCACGTTAATGAAATACCGTTCCCCGACGCGTCCCAAATCCAGGCGTCTCACCTCCCCTTGGAGAATCGCCCGGCAGGCGTCGTTCAGGTTGTCGGGCATCCCGATGAGGTGGGCGAAGTCGTTGGCGGTCCCCATCGGTAGGATCGCAATAGGTACCTCTACTTCTCGATGTTTCAGGTAGTTGACCAGTCGGTTGACGGTCCCGTCGCCACCTGCGACCAACAAATGAACGGGATTCAACGTACCGATCAATTCGGCCAAACCGGTTAACCCTTTCTCGCGGGTGATCCGAAATAGGGTCAAAACGTATCCCTCCTGCTGATAATGTCGAGCGATATTATCCAACTGTGCTACGGCTTGTGCCTCGCCCGATACGGGATTATATACGAATATGACGGTCTTCATAACTTTTATTCCATTCGATGTTTCCGCAGTTCAGTGTTTGGTTACGGGATGGGAACCGGAAAAAGAGCCTAAAAGACTAAGCGTGTCTATTTTATCCCGAAAAATCGGATTCGTTTGTGTGCGCTGGTTCCGGAATTTTTGTCCCCCTCATAAACCACGATCTCCGGTCGCGCGAGTCGCCGCCATCCCCGGCGGCGCAAGCTGGGTTCACATCTGTTCACCCGCTCGTCCGCTGGCGGCCACTCGAAAAACACGACTCCGTTATGGCTCTTTCTTCGCATCAAACCGCGATCGTAGATCGCTCGGCCCGCAGCCCTCCCCCTGCAGAGGGCCGGTGCCGCTCGGCACTCGAACCTACCAGCCTCTACCCTAAAGCTCCGCGGGCTGCGGCCCTTTTAACTCCGAAATAAGCTGCATCTCGCCACCAACCGCGCCACAGGCGCGCGGGACGGCCGCCGCCACCCCGGGCGGAGGGCCGCAACGTTCACTCCGTTCACTTGCGCCTCCGCTGGCGTCGGCCTACTCTAATTCCCCAACCGTATTCGTCCGCGCGCCTGCGAAATCATTCTTGATAAACTCTTCGTTTATCAAGTGATTTCGCTATCTAGGCATGCGCGCGGGATATCTTAATGCCGAGAGAACCCAAGTAAAACACCCAACGGGTGCGACTGCCCTGCGCGGGCGTCGGCCGGGCAGGCCCCGCTAAATAAGGCGGAGAGAACCCCAGTAAAAGCCCCAACGGGGCCCCGCGGTGGGCGGGCGATGCTGCGCATCGCTACAACGACCACAGAAAACCCCACAAAAACCAACAAAACAGGCGGCGCATCGCTATAACTACCTCCGAAAGCCCGAAAAAAACTCCACCGCAGGCCAATAACACGAAGACGTTACAAAGTCTGTGCCGCGAGGAACCGTTCGCATTCGAGCGCGGCAATACAGCCCGATCCCGCCGCAGTAATCGCTTGACGGTAGTGCGGGTCCTGGACATCGCCCGCCGCGAAGACCCCCGGAATATTGGTCTGTCCGTGTCGGGTGATGATGTATCCCTGTTCGTCGAGGTCGATCTGCCCCTGGACCAGCTCCGTGTTGGGGTGGTGTCCGATGGCGAGAAAAACCCCGTCGACCTCGATACGTCGTTCTGTGCCGGCGGTCGAGAGGAGCGACATTCCCGTAACCCCGTTGTCGTCGCCCAGAATTTCTTGGGTGTTGTGTTCGAAGATCACTTCGATGTTGGGCGTGGCGAAGACCCGTTCCTGCATCGCTTTGGATGCCCGGAGGTAGTTTTTGCGCACCACGAGGTAGACTTTCCGACACAGCGACGCCAGATAGGTCGCCTCTTCGCAAGCCGTGTCGCCGCCGCCGATCACCGCCACGTCCTTTTTGCGGTAGAAGAAGCCGTCGCAGGTCGCGCAGGCCGAGACCCCCATCCCCCGGAAGCGTTGTTCCGACGGCAGGCCGAGATACTTGGCCGAAGCTCCCGTTGCGATGATGATGGCATCGGCCTGAATGGTATCCGGGTTGCCGTCGACTTCGACCGTGAAAGGGCGTCGGCTCAGGTCCAGCCGGGTGATGACGCCCAACCGGACCTCCGTGCCGAACCGTTCGGCCTGTTTCTTGAGGTCTTCCATCATCACGCTCCCCGAAATCCCCTCCGGATAACCCGGAAAGTTTTCGATCTCGGTGGTCGTGGTCAGCTGCCCGCCCGGTTCGATCCCCTCGTAGACCACCGGCGAAAGATTGGCACGTGCTGCATAGATGGCTGCCGTATAGCCTGCCGGCCCGCTGCCGACGATCAGGCATTTGATTCGTTCGCTCATGGTTGTATGTGTGAATAGTGTGTGGAAGACAAAGTTAATGATTTTCGGGATTATCCGCCCGTTTGGCGCGTTGTGTTGTTGTGCGCTTTCGTTATATTTGCAGTGTGAAAAGACTTTCTATCAGGATTCTAAAAGCCGCCGGAGCGGTGCTCGGTGTAGCCGGGGCGGTGGGTTTCGGGCTGACGGGGTGCTCGCCGCGGTTGGCATCGGTGGGGACGGAAGGACTGCTGACGCGGTCGTTTTCGAACTACTCGCAGTCGACTGTCGTGCGGAGCGAGCAGTTGGTGACGTCGAATGTGCCGTTGGCGAGCTCTCGAACACCGGTGCCGAAGAAGGAGACGACTCGGTACGGGGCTTCGGGCGAGGCCGGAACGGGCGATCGGGTGGAGCGGAAGCGGTCTCAGGTGATTGCTCCGGAGGGGTATGCGAGCGAGCCGTCGGCCGGGACTTCGGGGGGCGCGGGTGAGCGGAGTGTGGCAGGTCAGCGGTCGGCAGGGATTCCGAAAGTGAAGGACGATCGAGCGGCAGCCGGGTTCCGGAATATGAAATTCGTCTCCCCGGAGCAGGTACGACCGGTGAGATCGGTCGAGAAAGAGGCGACTCGGGAGCAGCAGGCTGCGCCGGCGCACCGAGATCCGGTTCAACCGCAGACGCAAACACAAGATCGAACGCAGCGACAGCCTGAATCACAGCGGGTACAAACGCAGACGGAATCGAAATCGTCGGCTCAACGGAATGCGCAGACTCGATCGATATCGCAGGGGCAGACGAAGGATCGGGTTGCGTCGGATGCGCAGACGACATCGAACACGCAGAGTCAGCGGAATGCACAGGCGCAATCTCAACCAGCATCGAAATCGCAGATCCAGGCGAAACCGCAAACGCAGCCGACTCGGCAACCGGTGGTCGCGCAACGGACTGCGTCGTCGAACGTAACCTATACGTCGGGACGGAAGACCTATCCTGCGGCGGGAACAACAGGGCAGAGCGGAGCTTCGACCCGTGTTTCGACGGTGGTTCCGACGCCCACCAAGCAAGATCAACGGTCCGTAGAGCGGCAACGTAAGGCCGAGTCGAAACGTTTGGTCGAGGAGCGTCGTGTGGCCGAGACCGAGGCTCGACAGGCGGAGCGAACGGCTCGAAAAGCACAGATCGAACAAGAAAAACGGGAACGGGAATTGGCCTTGATTGCGGCGGCCGAGGCTCGGCAGGTGGCTGCGATTCGCGCCTCGAACCGGGCTTCGTCCGGGACAGCCGCAACGGCGGCCGAGGCACATGACCGAATGCCGGAAGAGACCGCCGCTTCGGAGGCGATCGAATCGCAGGACGAGCCCTCGGCGGTGGCGTCGCCCAAACGGGTGGTGTCGGTGGCGGAGTTGCAGCGGCAGCTTCGGCAAGCTTCGGCCACCGGCGGCGAGGCGGCAGTCGAAGATTTTCTGCCGGGAATCTCGGCCGCCCTGTCGCAACAAGCGACTGCGATGCCCACTGCGGGGGTTACGAGCAAACCGGTTCCGGAGTTCATCCGCACGCCGGCCGAAGAGAATACGGTGGTGGTTGCGGGGACGGACGATGCGACCGTAGCTGTCGCACCGCCGAAGCATGCTTTCAAACCGCTCGAGACGGAACATGTCAAATTCTCGTACTACGATCCGTTCGGCGAGGGGAATAATCGCTTCGTGGTGGTGCTTCACGAACAACGTTTCTGCTATCCGTATCGCGGTCGGTTCCTGTCGGGGTACGGGCCGCGCGGGCGGAGCGTACATACCGGTGTAGACATCAAGGGGGTGAAGAACGACACGGTGCGGGCGGCGTTTGCCGGAACGGTCCGGATGTCGAAGTTCTACAGCGGCTACGGGAATTGCGTCGTGATCCGGCACAAAAACGGACTCGAGACGCTCTATGGACACAACAACGTCAATCTGGTCCGGGTGGGCGATGAGGTTCGGGCGGGCGATCCGATCGGGTTGATCGGTCGGACCGGACGAGCTACGACCGAGCATTGCCATTTCGAGGTGCGGGTCCAGGGACAGCATATCAATCCGGCTTTGATTCTGGATTACCAGAATATGAAGTTGCGTTCGGGCGTCTTGGCGGTAACCAAACAGGCTAATGGGCAGATCCTGGCGATAAATCGTGCCAGCGGTCTGGCTCCGTCGACCGGAATGGACACCGAGGATACGGGGACGGCGGTAGCTTCAGCGACCTCTGTGTCTGCGACGAAGAGCAGTGGAGGAAATACTTCTGCGTCGGGGACGACGCCTTCGGTCTATACCGTACGGTCGGGGGATACGCTGTGGGGGATTGCGCGACGGTTCGGGACCACGATCTCGAAGCTCTGTGCGTTGAATAACTTGGATCGTGAGGCGACTTTGCCGCTCGGGAAGAAGTTGAAAATTAGGTGATGCGAGATTCTGGCGGGCAACAACAAGGCGCACAGATAGATTGTCTATATTTTATCATACAAACAGACGAAAACGATGCTTTATCCATTGAAATTCAGGCCCATTTACAAGGAACGTATTTGGGGCGGTCGGAAGATAGAGACTGCTTTCGGCAAAAAACTTCCCGGTTCGGACGTAGACAAAATCGGCGAGAGTTGGGAACTTTCCGGTGTCGAGGGAGATGTCTCGGTGGTGGCCAACGGGACCCTCAAAGGGAACACCTTGCAGGAGCTGATCGAGATCTATATGGGGGATTTGGTCGGCGAAAAGGTGTTCGAGCGGTACGGAGAGGAGTTTCCGTTGCTCATCAAGCTGATCGACGCGGACGACAATCTCTCGATTCAGGTCCATCCGGACGACGCGTTGGCGGCGGAACGACACCACTCGTTCGGCAAGACCGAGATGTGGTACGTGGTGGGGCATGAGGAGGGGGCGCAGCTCTATCTGGGGTTCAACCAGCCGGTCGATCGGGAGAAATACCTGCAGTATCTCGAGTCGGGAAGGTTGGCCGAGTTGTTGAATGCCTACAAGGTCGAGGACGGCGACTCGTATTTTATCCCGGCCGGGACGATTCATGCCATCGGCAAAGGGTTGTTGATCGCTGAGATTCAGCAGACGTCGGACATTACGTATCGCGTTTTCGACTGGAACCGGGTCGACCCGAAGACGGGCAAGGGGCGCGAGTTGCACACCGAGTTGGCGCTGGACGCGATCGAGTACAAGGCGCGTGCGGACTATAAGACGGTGGCTGCGCCGAAGGCCAATGCGCCGGTAACGCTCGAGAAATGTCCTTATTTCCAGACCAATTCGCTGGTCGTGTCGGGGACGGCGGTACGGGATTACGCACCGTTGGATTCGTTCGTGATCTACATCTGTCTCGACGGGGAGCTGGAGATGGTCTATGATGGGGGAACGGAGCTCTTGAAGCGGGGCGAAACAGTGTTGATTCCGGCCGAAATGAACGAAATCGAGCTTCGGGGACGGGGAAAGGTGTTGGAGGTGTACGTGCCTTAACTTAGGTTGTCGAGTCAATGTTTGTTCTGGGCTGTCGTCTTTCGGGTCGGCGGCTCTTTTTTATTGTGGAATGGTTGAGGGCACTGTGTTGTTGAGTGATTGGTTGTGGCGTTACGGAGCTTTTTTGTTGCGGTTCTCTGAGGTAGTAATAGCGAAGCGCCGCCTCTTATGTCGGGTTTTCTGTGTTTTTGACACCGGCAGCCCTTGGCCTGCCGCATTTTTGTGGTTTGTCAGTGCAGGTTATAGCGATACGTAGTATCGCCCGCCCACCGCGGGCACGCGGAGCCTGCCCGGCTTGAGGGCAGTCGCACACGGTTTCTCTTTTGATAGGTTTCGCGCGCCACGCCTAAAGAGGGAAATCAAACCGATAAACGAGAGTTTATCGGGAATGATTTCCCCAGGCGCGCGGTCAAACACTGTTTCAAGAGAAAAGCCCGTCGCCCGCCCGCCTAAGAGGGGAATTTCGCTCGTTTTGCGTGAGCAAAATCGAGATGAAATTCCCGCGGGCGACGGCAGAACCTTTCTGGCAAACCCAATTTTCGAGCGGCCTGGGTCGAACGTCCGGGAGCGGCTGCAATCTTTGACGCGCAAGCGGCAAAATTGCGGGCCTCCCGAGGGGAGGCGTTCGGCCCGCGCGCCTGCGGCGCGGTTTGTTTCAAAAAAAGATGTCAGCGAGAATACTGACTCGTAGAGTCGGTCGGCCCGCAGCCCTCCCGCTGCGGAGGGCCGGTGCCGCTCGGCACTCGAACCAGGCCGCCTCTACCCTAAGTTTCCGCGGGCTGCGAACCGTCGATGCCTATCTTTTCTTGCCCGGCAGGCCATTGGGGCAGACACGGGTAGGTTCGCGAGCCGAGCGGCACCTCCTTATTCCTGGAGGCAACGGTGCCGCTGGGCACCCCAACCTGGTCTGCCGGGCGAGAAAGATGTCGCAGCCGAAGCTCAAGTGGGAGGCATCGGTACTCCCCGTAGGAATCGTCGACGATC
>JAIDFC010000241.1 GCA_029054535.1 Rikenella sp.
GCGCGCCACGCCTAAGTAGCGAAATACACCGTTTCAATTTACATTGAAACGGTGTATTTCGCAGGCGCGCGGACAAATCCGGCTTGGGAATTAAACGGGCCGAAGGTTGCGAAGTCCGCTTCCCATCGCGCAAGCGATGGAGAAATAGCGGGCCTTCGCCGGGAGAAGCTCCGGCCCGCCATGGTGAGATCTTGGAGAAATTTCGCTGATGCAAGAGCCAAACCGAGATGAAATTCCCGCGGGCGACGGGCAAAGACTGTTTTGAAACTGTTTTAGGGCCGACGCCAGCGGAGGAGACGCTTCGAGCATAGCGAGAAATTGCGGCCCTCCGCCTGGGGCGGCGTCGGGCGCGCGATCTGCGATCGCGGTTTATTACGGAGTCAAAAGCCCATCTTGCGGGCAAAGAATGTTTTGGAATTAAAAGGGCCGGAGGTTGCGAAGCTCCGGCCCGTCATGGGGAGATCTCGAGGGATTCCCGAGAGGGGAGGATGGCTCCGACCCGCGCGCCCTACGGCGCGGTTTGTGGCGGGTTGTAGTTTTTCGGAGAAATGGGCCGGGACTTACAAATTAGGGTAGAGGCTGCCAGTAAAACACCCAAAAGGTGCGTCCCGCCGGGGTGGCGCCGTACCGCCCCGTAGCCAAAGACCTAACCCAAGATAAGAATTTATCGATTAAAATACCGATCGAGGAGTTCGTGTGCCGCCGCGAAAGAGCTGATTTTGTTTTCGAGGATTCGTTTTTCGAACTCGGGTAGCAGGGCTTCGATCTGCGGCGACTTATAGAACCCGTCGCGCAGTTCCGCATCGATCGTTTCGTACATCCAGTACTTGGCCTGCCGACTCCGGTTCCGGTCGAAATAGCCGTTCGCACGGGTGAACTTCAGGTAATCCTCGATCCCGCCCCAGAGTTCGGCCAACCCGGACCCTTCGATCGAAGAGGTCGCATAGACCCTCGGTTTCCAGCCCGACTCCGGCATCGGGAAGAGCGACAACGCATTCAAGAACTGTCGCCGGGTCAGTTCCGCCCGCTGCCGGTTATCGCCATCCGCTTTGTTGATCGCCACCATATCGGCCATCTCCATGATACCGCGTTTGATCCCCTGCAGTTCGTCGCCCGCCCCCGAGATCTGAATCAGCAGAAAAAGATCGACCATCGAATGGACCGCCGTTTCGGACTGCCCCACCCCGACCGTCTCGATGAAAACGACGTCGAATCCCGCCGCCTCGCACAGGATGACGCTCTCTCTGGTTTTCCGCGCAACGCCGCCCAGCGAACCCGCCGACGGCGAAGGCCGAATAAACGCCGACGGATTGTGTACCAGCGTCTCCATCCGCGTCTTATCCCCCAAAACCGACCCTTTGGTCCGTTCCGAACTGGGATCAATGGCCAACACCGCCAACCGATGTCCCAGTCCGGTAACCTTACCTCCCATCGCCTCGATAAAGGTGGATTTTCCGGCACCCGGCACCCCCGTGATCCCGATTCGGACCGACCGGCCGGCATACGGCAGACACCGTTCGATAATCTGCTGCGCCAGCGCGTGATGTTCCGGTAACAGGCTTTCAGTCAGCGTAATAGCCTGGCTCAAAACCGCGACATTCCCGGCCCGAATCCCCGCCACATACTCCTCCACGCTCCGCCGCTGCCGCTTCACGCGCCGGTAATTCGGATTCACCACCGGCGGACTCTCGATCCCGGCGGCCACTTCCAATGCGCTCTCCGCAAAGTTCTCCCGATGATGATCTTCGTAATGTTCCATCTCCTGATCCTTATTATCTAAGGTAAAGGTACTAAAATTCGATCGGTTTTCTGTAACCGGTCATTAGCTACGCTATGTATGTGAGCCATCCGGCAATCTCATGCTTTGGTCCATCTTATTCTGGAACAGCTTGGAACACTAACATTTCCGTATGTAACCCACCGCGACCTTTTAACGCGCGAGTCGTCGCCGCCCCACGCGGCGCGGGGTGCCGCTCGGCACTCGAAAACTGGACTTTGCTCGGCAAGCCACTGCTGGCGGCGACCCTTTTCCTGGACTCAACAACCGCGACCGAAGGTCGCGCGGGCCGAACACCTCCCCTCGGGAGAGACGCACAGCGTCTTTTACCGGCAGCCTCTACCCTAATAATCCCGGGCGTCCAGTCCGTTTTTCAATTCGACATAAACCGCGATCGCAGATCGCGCGGGCAGCCGCTCCCCCTCGGCTGGCACCGCAACTCGGCAGAGCTCGTTGCGGTTCCACCCAGCGGCAGACCCGGAAACATTCTTTGCCCGTCGCCCACGGGAATCCTCCGTGATCTCTCCCTTTGTCTGGCCGAAGCCAGCGGAGGCCTGCAACACTCGCCATGCTCGATTGCGTCTCCGCTGGCTTCGGCCCGAAAACAACTTCGAAACATTCTTCGCACGTCGCCCGCGGGAATTTCATCTCGATTTTGCTCTCGCAAAACGAGCGAAATTCCCCTCTTAGGCGGGCGAGCGACGGAGCAGCTCGGCACTCGAAAACCGGGGTTTGCTCGGCAACATGCAAGAACTGCGCTCGGGCCGCGCGGCCGCGGGTGCCCCCGCCGGGCGGGCGATGCTGCGCATCGCTATATCGTTCGGCGACAAAAAACAGCAAAAGACGCAACGCGGCCGATACTCCGTTTCGCTTAAACCTGCGATGAAAACCTCAACAAAGCACGATGCTACGCTCAACACACCAGCCGCCACAGCGGCTCACAAAATCATCTCCTGCCGACACAAAGAAAAAAGCCCTTTTTCTTGATGATCAAGAAAAAGGGCCTTGCAAGAACACAATACGAACCCTACATCGGATCCGCCATGTTTTGGATCGGTTTGTGGTATTCGCCTGCTTCGAGCTTGCCGCGACAAGCCTTGAAAGCATTGAGCGTATACTCCACATCCTCCAGCGTATGCACCGCTGTCGGAATGATCCGCAGAATGATTTCCCCCTTCGGAATCACCGGATAGACCACCACCGAACAGAAGAGGTTGTGGTTTTCACGCAAATCGACCACGATATTCGTAGCATCCTCTACGCCCCCTTTCATATAGACCGGCGTAACGGGCGACTTGGTAACCCCGATGTCGAACCCGGCGTCGACGAACCCTTTTTGCAGCGCCCGGACGATGGTCCAGAGTTTTTCGCGATACTCCGGATGTTCCTGGATGAGTTCGAGCCGTTTCATCGCCCCCTTGACCATCGGCATCGGGAGGGATTTGGCATAGAGTTGCGACCGCATGTTGTAGCGCAGGAAATTGACGATATCCGGATCCGACGCCACGAACGCTCCGATCCCGGCAAACGATTTGGCAAACGTCCCGAAGTGTACGTCGATCTGGTCCGACACGCCGAAATGTTCCGGCGTCCCGGCCCCGGTTTTCCCCATGGTCCCGAGCCCGTGCGCATCGTCGACCAAGATCCGGAAATCGAACTCTTTTTTCATCGCCACGATTTCGTCCAGCTTCCCGAGGTCGCCTTTCATCCCGAAAACGCCCTCGGTAATCAACAGCACGCCCCCGCCCTGTTGTTGCGCCAGTTTGGTCGCCCGCCCCAGCATCAACCGACATTTCTCCATGTCGTTATGGTGATACACGAACCGCTTCCCGCCCTTGGCCTTATGAATCAGCAGACCGTCGATAATACAAGCGTGCGCCTCGGAGTCATAGACGATCACATCCTTAGCGGTCGCCAGACAGTCGATAATGGAGACCATCCCCTGGTACCCGAAGTTGAGCAGAAAAGCGTCCGGTTTCCCGACAAAAGCCGCCAACCGTCGTTCGAGTTCTTCGTGGTATTTGGTCTGTCCGCTCATCATCCGCGCCCCCATCGGCGCGGCCATCCCGAACTCTCTGGCCGCTTCGGCATCGGCCGCCATCACCTCCGGATGGTTGGCCAGCCCGAGGTAGTTGTTCAAGCTCCAGTTGAGCATCATCTTGCCGCGGAACACCATCCGCGGACCGATCGGCCCTTCGAGCTTCGGAAATGAATAATAGCCGTGGCTCAGCTTTTGGTACTGACCGATCGGCCCTCCGGCATCCTGTTTGATTCGTTCAAAGATATCCACAGTTCTGGTATTTTTTTGTTGATTGACACAAATCTCCGGAGCAAAGGTAGACTTTTTTCCGTTACCTTGCCTCCGGAACTCCTAAGTATAAAATCGTATTTTCGATGCTGACACCTTATTTCATGGGCTATGTACGGGATTAATTCTCTTTCTTCGAAAAGAAAACGCTAAAGAAACTTTTCAGCATTCCCTCGCGCCAAAGAAAGAACGCCCCGCACCGTCGCCACATATGAAGAGCATAACTAAATGAAGAGATATACGATCGGAATAGAGAAAGTGTTTATCTTTGTGGTTATCTATGGATGATTATTTGCAAGGCGTAGCATTTTTGGCTTTTACGCCCCATGTTTTGGGGATTTTGTTGATATTGGTCGTATTGTTGACCGTTTCGGCTTTGGTTTCGGGGTCCGAGACCGCTTTCTTTTCGTTGTCGCCGGGCGAGGTACGGGAGCTCGAAGAGTCCGAGACGAAGCACTCCAAAGCCGCCGTGCGGCTTTTGGGAGACACCGATCGGCTATTGTCGACCATTCTGATTACCAATAATTTGGTCAATATCGGGGCCATTCTGGCGGCTAATGCGTTGATCGACCATATCGTCGTATTCGGACAGGCGACCGTCCTGGAATTCATCGTCAAAGTCATCGTCGTTACCTTTCTGTTGCTGTTGTTCGGCGAAATCATGCCCAAGATTTTCGCAGCATACAACACCTTGTCGTTCGCCCGGCGGATGGCGGTTCCGTTATCTGCATTGCAACGTTTTTTCCGCCCGCTGTCGGCCCTGTTGATCCGGGCCGGGGGGAGCATCACGAATGCCCTGGCGCGAAAACAATCCAACCTGTCGGTGAGCGAGTTGACCGACGCGATCGAGATCGCCGAGGCCGATTCGGACGACGACAAGAAGATGTTGACCGGGATCGTGCGATTCGAGCGGACGGAAGTCGACCAGATCATGAAGCCGCGGATCGACGTGGTGGCGCTCGACCAAGAGGCCACGTTCACCGAAGTGCGCGAGACGGTGGTTCGGAGCGGTTTTTCGCGCATCCCGGTCTACCGCGAGAACCTGGACGACATCAAAGGGGTGCTGTATGTCAAGGACCTGTTGCCGCACCTGAGCGAAGGAGAAGATTTCAACTGGCGACAGCTGTTACGCCCGACCTATTTCGTGCCGGAACACAAGAAAATCAACGACCTGCTGGAAGATTTCCAAAAACGGAAGATCCATATTGCGGTGGTGGTGGACGAATATGGCGGGACGCTGGGGATCGTCTCGCTGGAGGACATTCTGGAAGAGATCGTCGGGGAGATCGCCGACGAGTCGGATATTGAGGCTGCGACGTATGAACAGATCGACGACCACCACTACCACTTCGAGGGAAGGACCCATCTGGGAGATTTTCTGCGGGTGCTGACACTGCCGGACACCTTTCTGGACGGCGTGCGGGGTGATGCGGATACGCTGGCGGGGCTGATGCTGGAGATCCGTGGCGAGTTTTTCTGCGAGGGAGACGTAGTGGCTTTCGAACACTTGACTTTCAGGGCTTTGCGGGTCGAAAACCGACGGATCACGAAGGTCGAGGTTACGCTGCGCGATGATAACGCTAACGACACCGCTTCATCCGATGACGGCGGAAATTAGTTGGCTCCGCTTGTCGGACTACTCGGAAACGGAACTCCTCGTCCGAGCCGAGCTAACGCCGGACGAAGCGATTCGTTATGCTGCGCTCCCGCAGGCGGCAGTGCAGCGGCGGAAAGAGTGGCTAGCCGCGCGGGTGCTAGTGCGGGAACGCGCCGTGGAGCTCGGACAGCCGTCGGGCCGGATTCTCTACGAGCCCTCCGGACGGCCGTATTGGGACGGAGGCGACGGCATAAGCCGTCGCCCGATCTCCATCTCTCACACCGCTGGCTGGGCTGCGTTGATGGTGGCACCGGTCGGGTTGAACCGGTGCGGCATCGACATCGAACACACCGCTCGGGATGCTTCCCGGGCGACCCGTCGCATCGCTTCGGCGGCCGAACTCGCGCTGGCCGAGCCGCTCTACCCGCGGAATCCGCCACTACTGGTCTGGTGTGCCAAAGAGGCAGCTTACAAGGCGCTCGGTACTCCGAATCTGGATTTCCGACAACATATCTCGCTGAAAAATCAGGCATCGGCCCCAATCTCCGAAGATCGATCACTACTCGCCTCGGTAGTTTCGCACCGAATCTCGCTACATTTTTTCGAATCTCCGGACGATCTCTTGGTCGTCTACGGCGCTTGCTAATTTTTCGGACGATTGCTGCGTGTCTCGTGCGTTAGAAGATGTAACAATTGTTTCCCTCTTTTATTTTTCTTCACCGATCCAGTCTGTAGATCTACAGTAGACGATTTTGCTCGCACCCGAAACGGGCCGTGTCTACCCAATTATTTTTCGACCGCGCACCGGGCGCGCGTTTCTCTTAGCGTCGCCCGCAGAAATTCATCCGAATTTCGCTCCTGCGAAACCGTTTGAATTTCTCTTTATAGGCGGGCGGGGATGCGTACCGAGAAAGAAAACCTCAAATAAAGCGGGTAGGTTCTTTTTTATGTCCGATCAACGC
>JAIDFC010000242.1 GCA_029054535.1 Rikenella sp.
GCCGAAGACCTTCGTTTCGAAGACCATACGCCCCGCCTCGAAGTTGACCGTGAAGAGCATCTTCACGTCGGAGAACCGGTTGCTTCCGATGCTCTGACGGAGAAGTACGGGTTCATTTTCAGGATCTGCGCATAGTCGTAGTAAAACGCGATATCCTGTTTTGCCTGAGCGAAAGCGTCGAACTCTTTTGAAGCGAGCGCTTGTTTGTCCGGCGACAATTCGAGGTATTCCGATGCGTCGGAGTGGCGGCCGCCATAAGCGAGTACGAACTTCGTCCCGTCGTACGCCCCGACGATGTTGTCTCGCCGGTCGGTCAGCGTACGGATCTCGCGATTTTTATTCAAGGTCAACTTCAGATCCATCTCCTTGTCTGCGACCAGCGTTTCGAGAAAATCGGTCAATTTCTCAGGATCGTCCACCGCAAAGAGCAGCATCCCGCGCGGTTGGTCGAGTTTCTCGATCGCTACCACCATCGGCCGACGGAAGTCGATCCCCGTAGAGGTCGGATCGTCGATCGCCTTTTCGATCACCTGCCGCGTGCTGTTCGACAGATACTCCAACGTATTGTCCAAGTTTTGCTTGACCAGCGGATTCTCCCAAATTTCCGACTTGTCGGACAAGTTTTCGAGGTTCATCTTCCAGACGAAAGACGACTGGGCCGGAACCG
This sequence comes from Rikenella sp., assembly GCA_029054535.1. GTDB lineage: Bacteria > Bacteroidota > Bacteroidia > Bacteroidales > Rikenellaceae > Rikenella. Next base: position 668 of record JAIDFC010000242.1, read on the forward strand.
CCGACAAGTAGTTGCCGCTCCGGTCGGCCTTGTTGCAGGCGGAAAAAAGGACTGCGATCGCCGCAACGACTCCCGGAATTAATGTGTTGAAAAATTTCATCCTATTTTGATTTTAGTTGACGTGTTATGCGCGGAGGATTTACTTATCCCACTCCAAAATCTTCATGAAGTCGTACTCCTCCGGATTGTCGACATACTTCGACGCCCCTTTGTAATCCTCCGGCGTGATGTAGTGCAGGTTGTTCTGTATGATCTGCTGGATCTTCCGCGAATTGACGTCCACCAATCGCGGGATGATCTTCCCTTTTTCATCCGCCACGTCGTCCATGAAGAGCGGTTCGACCGATCCGTCGCGGCCGACGGTAACCATACACCCCGTATGCCCGGCCTGGTACAGTTCGTAAACCCCCAGCCCCAGCTGCGTCGCGTACGACAGGTCGTAAGCGATCGGCCGGCAGCACCGCAATTCGTACCCCATCTCGTTCGGCCGGCTCTTCACCTTGATCCGCAAGGTCTTGAGTTTCTGCTGAACCAACATATTGAAAATATGCGACTTGCTGACATTTCCCAGTTCCGGATGCCCATGCTCGTCGTAGGTGAACTGGACGCCGGTATTGATGATTTCGTCGTCGTTCATGAAGTGGAAAACGCCTTCCGAAATCACCGCCACGCCGTACGGAATTCCCATCAGTCTGCGTTTCACCATCGACGAGATCACCAAACGCGTAATCTTGTCGAACGTGATCGGGGTCTTGTTGAACATCTCCGGAATGACGATCATCGGATAATGGCAAGCCGATCCGATTCCGAACGCCAAGTGCCCCGCTTCGCGCCCCATGGCCGAAACGACAAACCAGTTTCCGCTGGTCCGCGCATCTTCGTACAGCGTGGTGGCGAGCTTCACCCCCTCCTCCTTGGCCGAGTTGTAGCCGAAAGTCGGATACCCTGCCGGCAGCGGAAGGTCGTTATCGATGGTCTTCGGCACATGGATGCTCGACACGTCGATCCCTTTCTCTCTGAGGAACTTGGTCAGTCGGTTGGCGGTCGAAGCGGTGTCGTCGCCTCCGATCGTAACCAGCACTTTCACGTTGTACCGTTCGAAAAAGTCGGTGCGGAACTCCTTGTCGCTCGGTTTGTACCGGCTCATCACCAGGGCCGAACCGCCGCGACAGTAAATGGTGTCGGCGGTTTCGAAATCGAGATAGACGAAGTCCGGTTCGTCGCTCACCAGGCTCTTGTACCCGCCGTTCAGACCGATGACCTTGTAGCCGTTCTGGCTGAAGATTTTGGTTACGGAGCTGATGACGGTATTGATTCCCGGCGCGGGACCGCCGGCGCAAAGAATGGCTACTGCATTTTTCATGAGTTGATTGGGTTTGAGTGAATTTTGGATTTTTTTCGATTTCGACGGCCCGATAACAGAACAGCCCTGTGCTCTGAGGAGAAGCGCCAGGGCTGTTCGCGTCGTATTCAGGCTGTCATAACGACCATAACCGAAAAACCGTTACAGCACATTCACGCAGTTCAAGTTATCGAAAGCGATTTTCATCCGTTCGATAATCGAGCTTTCGCCGGCCCGCAGCCAGTTGCGCGGATCGTAGTACTTTTTGTTCGGTTTGTCGGCCCCTTCCGGGTTCCCGAGTTGCCCTTGCAGGTAAGCTTCGTTCTTTTTGTAGAACTGACGGATCCCGTCCCAGAAAGCCCACTGAGTATCGGTGTCGATGTTCATCTTAATGACCCCGTAAGAGATCGCTTCGGCGATTTTTTCCGGTTCGGAACCCGAACCGCCGTGGAAGACGAAGTTCACCGGCTTATCCGTAGCGGTATTCAAGGTCTTGTGAATATACGCCTGCGAATCGCGCAAGATCTTCGGCTCCAGAACTACATTCCCCGGTTTGTAAACCCCGTGGACGTTCCCGAACGAAGCGGCGATCGTAAAGTTCGGGCTGATCTTCATCAGCGTTTCATACGCCTTGCAGACATCTTCCGGCTGCGTATAGAGTTTCGATGAATCGACGTGCGAGTTATCCACCCCGTCTTCTTCGCCGCCGGTAATCCCGAGTTCGATTTCGAGGGTCATCCCCATCTTGGCCATCCGGGTGAGGTACTTGGAGCAGATCTCCAGGTTTTCGTCCAGCGATTCTTCGCTCAGGTCGAGCATGTGCGAGCTGAAGAGCGGCGTTCCCGTCTCTGCGAAGTGTTTTTCGCTGGCGTCCAGCAGGCCGTCGATCCACGGCAACAACTTCTTAGCCGCATGGTCGGTGTGCAGGATCACCGGAATCCCGTAAGCCTTAGCCACCGTATGCACGTGTTTCGCCGCTGCAATAGCCCCCAGCACCTGTGCCTCCTGTCCTTCGAGTTTCAGCCCTTTCCCGGCTACGAAAGCCGCGCCGCCGTTCGAGATCTGAATGATAACCGGCGAATTGACCGCCGCTGCCGACTCGAGAACCGCATTGATCGTGTCGGTCCCGGTAACGTTCACCGCCGGAATGGCAAATCCTTTTTCTTTGGCGTAGGCAAACAACTGACCTACTTTGTCTCCCGTGAGAACTCCTGCCGGAAATTTTTTGTCGCTCATGTGTGTTGTGTGTGTTATGTGTGAAATGATTGGCGTTGTATGGTAGGCCTTACAACCTATCTCCAAATTTACGATTATTTTTCGATTTTGCGCATAAATTTTTCGATATTGACCACAAAACGGGTGTGAGTTCCGCTGCCGATCGTCGTGGTGTTCGACAGGTCGGTCGCTTCGATCCGGAAATCGATCCGGCGCCCTTCGACTCGTGTAACCCGAGCCGTAGCCTGTATGGTATTTCCGATTCCCGAGGCTCGGTCGTGGGTGATGTTCAGCGCGGTTCCGACGCTGCTCTCCCCCGGGTCGAGAAAGGGCGCGACGGCTTCCATCGCGGCCCGCTCCATCAAAGCGGCCATTGCCGGGGTTCCGAAAACCGGCAGGTTGCCGGAACCTAATTCGCGGGCCGTGCTGGCCTCGGTAACGACTAAGGTCGAGGTGTGTGCGGTGTCTATTGAGATAGGGCGCATGTGATTTCGTTTTGTGTTTAAAGGTTTGTTTTGCAGCGGCAACCCGCCAAATGATCGTCCACGAAGCCGGTGGCCTGCAAAAAGGCATAGCAGATGGTCGATCCGAAGAACCGGAATCCTCGCTTCCGCATATCTCGACTCATGGCGTCCGACTCCGGCGACGTCGCGGGAAGCTGCGCCAAAGTCTCGAAATGGTTCACCACGGGCAAAGACCGATCGCCGAAAAACGAGAGAACGTACCGATAAAAACTCCCGTACTCTTTCCGAATGGCGATGAATCGTTGGGCATTCTCGATGGTATGACGAATCTTCAGCCGGTTGCGGACGATTCCCTCGAACTGCATCAACCGCTCGACGCTCTTTTCCGGATCCATCCGCGCGACTTTTTCGACGTCGAACCCTTCGAAAGCCTCCCGATATCCCTCGCGTTTCCTCAGAATGGTGATCCATGACAGTCCGGCCTGTGCGCTCTCGAGCACCAAAAATTCGAAGAGGGTCCGATCGTCGCTAACGGGTCGCCCCCACTCCCGATCGTGGTACTCGACGTACAGCGGGTCTGTCCCGGCCCAGCCGCAACGGCCGTCGATGAGATCTTCCATGACTTATTGTACGTCGCAGTTCTTCAATGCGTTCGCCATCCCTTGTGCAATAGCGTCGCAGGCGGCGAGTTTTTCCGGCGTCGGGGTCCCGAAGACGTCCACCGGCTCGGCCACCAAAGGCCAACCGATCGCTTCGGCAAAGACCCGAAGATTTTTGACTCCGCCCCCGTTCCAGCTGTACGAGCCGAAGAGTCCCAAAGCCTTGTTCTTGACGCCCATATGCAGCAATTCGGTGGTCAGCCGCTCGACAGTCGGGAACATCTGCGCGTTGTAAGCGCAGCTTCCGAGGATAACCCCCCGATAGCGCCACACGTCGTCGATCAAATATGAAAGGTGTGTTTTCGAAGCGTCCCGCACCCGGATCCGTTCGATCCCCGCCTCAGCGCATCTTCGAGCGATGTAATCCGCCGTCGCGGCGTTATTTCCGTACATCGAACCGTAGATAATCACCACCCCCGGTTCCGCCTCGTAGCGGCTCCACCGGTCGTACAGCCTGATCACTTTCTTCGGCTCGCTCCGCCAAACCGGCCCGTGGAGCGGGCAAATCGTGGAGATTTCTGTTCCGGCCAGCTTGGCGAATGCTTTCTGCACCATATTGCTATATTTCCCGACAATATTCGAGTAGTATCGCCGCATCTCGCCCAAGTACCGGGCCTCGAACTCCGATCCGATCTCGTCGTCGAAAATCGCGCCGTCTAATGTGCCGAATGTCCCGAAAGCGTCCCCCGAAAACAGAATCCGTTCCGTCGTGTCGTATGTCATCATGGTCTCCGGCCAGTGCACCCAAGGGGTCATCACAAATTTCAATTTATGGTGTCCCAGGTCCAACAGGTCGTCGTCTTTGACTTCGATCAGGTTCTCGGTGATTCCGTAGTACCCCTCCAAAATCTTGAAGGTCTTCCCGTTCCCCACGATCCGAACTTCCGGCCACCGCCGAACGATATCGCCGATCTCACCCGAGTGATCCGGCTCCATATGATTGATAACCAAGTAGTCCAACTCTGTCCGTCCCTGCTCGGCGAGCAACCGCTCGATCCATCCCACGTAATCTCCGCCGCTTCCCATCTCGATCGTGTCCACCAACGCGCTCTTCTCATCCACAATCAAATACGAATTATAGCTCACCCCGTCCGGTAGCGGCCATAAATTCTCGAACAACTCTTTCCGCCGGTCGTTGGCCCCCAACCAATAGATCCGATCGGTTACGTTCACTTTCAAATTCATTGTCTTGAAAAATCTAATGGGTTCGTTTATGCGTATACTTCCGTACGGTATGCACGTAGCTAAAGAACATAAGCGAACGATTTCAATTATTTTGTAGTTGCCAACTCTTTGACCTGTCGAGTTGCGATTTTGGGGTTGGCGATGACGTTGCAGCCGTTGACGCACCCCCCCTCGCAAGCCATCACCTCGACCATATTTCCCGGGCAGGCTTTGGCGTATCCGCGAAGATCCCGGATCGAAGCCTTGTCAATGCCGTTGATTACGACCGGACGAATCTTATCCTTATATTCCTCCGGCAACTGCCCTGCGACGGCGCTCATGACCCCTTCGCTGGCGGCGTATCCGCGACTGCTCGGCATGATATCTCCGTCCAAAGAGACCGCCGTTTCGTCCGTGAACGCATCCACTCCCATCGCCACGAACATCGTCCCCAGCTCCTCGAAGCTCAGCATCAGGTCGACATTCGGATCGTCGTAAGCCTCTTTTCGTTTGGCCACGCACGGCCCCACGAACACGATCGTGGCGTTCGGATATCGCTCTCTGGCAATCTGCGCCGCATAGTACATCGGACTTCGCGTGTGCGATACATACGGTGCAATCTCCGGAATGTGTCGATGCGCCAACCTGTAGTAAGCCGGACAACACGATGTCGTCATGAACGCCTGCCCCCCGTCGATCACTTTTTCGGCAAACTCCGCCGCTTCGTTGGTCGTCGTAACGTCCGCCCCTTTGGCCACCTCGATCACGTCGTCGAATCCTAATTTCCGAACCGCCCCCATGATGTTGGCGAGCGACGTTTTGAACTGCCCCGCTACGGCCGGTGCCACGAGGGCCACCACAGGCCGTTCCGACCGAAAAGCCTTGAATATCTCGATCAGGTGGGATTTCTCCATCACCGCACCGAACGGACATGCCGACAAGCATCGACCGCAATAGATACATTTTTCCGGGTCGATATGCTCTTTGCCCTGTTCGTCCTTGCTGATCGCCCCCACGGGACAAGACTCTTCGCACGGCACCGGAATGTAGACGATGGCGTGGAACGGACAGTTTTTCATACACAGCCCGCAGTTGACGCACTTCGTAGAGTCGATATTGGCCTGTCCGTTGACGAAGTGGATGGCCCCTTTGTTGCAGTTGACTTCGCACGGCCGAGCCACGCACCCGCGACACATATTGGTAACGACGTAGTTGACCTTCACGCAGGCCGAGCAGGCATCCGTAATCACGGAGAGCGGATTTTGCGATACCTTTTTCCGAGCGAAAGCCTGTCGAGTGTATTCGGCCAGCGAAGTCATCTCGTCCTCTTCTTCGTCGAATCCGAAACCGAGCACCCCCATGGTTCGGTATTTGAGCATCGCGCGGTCTTTGTAGATGCAGCATCGCGATACTTCGCCGCACCCTTTCGGCCGCATTAGATACGGAATTCGGTCGATATTTTCTTCCAAGGTCCCGTCGCGCAGGAGTTTGATGATTCGCGTGAGCAGGTCGCGGCGCAGGATCATGGTATTGTTCGTAACGGTCATATGGCGTGCACAGTGTGTAAGAAAGTAGACGGGTCTTTTAATGGTTCAAAGATACTATTAATTTTGTATGGGTATCGTAGTGGAAGCCGTTCTTTTTGAGAAAAGAGAACGAGTGCAACGGCCGAGGACTCATAGGAATAGCCGGCGTAATATCATGGTAATCGAAGTCGGAGCTGACGGGCGAAAGAAAACTCGAAAGTCTCGAAAAAGACTGTATGTGAATGTGTTGAGATAGAACGAGACACAAAAAAAGATAGTCGCCTCCGGATTCGAGATCGACGTTCGGGATCGGATTCCCCTTTTCAGGTCCTATCGTCTAAATCCCCCTTTGAAATGTGCGCCGTCGCAGAACGGCTGGTTGTCCGACAGCCCGCACCGGCAGAATGAGGCCATTTTCAACCCTCTCTCCACCGTCGTCCGTCCGTCTCCGCCCACAATCTCGAAACTCCCCTCCACCACCAACGGACCGCCCGGTCGGAAAGTAATTCGCGTCGCCGCAGCGGACGCAGTATTATGCCCGTCGTCGGAACCCCTCCCCCGTGCCGAGTCCGCAGTCTCTTCCAGAAACAATCGGGGCAGATCCTTGCGGTCGAACAACTTGGGCGACTGTTCCCGCCCGGCGATAACTCGCTGCGGATCGTCCCAGAAAAAGGTCAATACTCGGGTGGGACATTGTTCCACCACGTCGATGATCTCTTCGACCCGTGCCGCGCCGAGGTCGATCCACGGCCTCCGAGTCGGATCGAAAACCCGACGCAACGACATAAAACACCGACCGGAGTGGATACACTCGGCCGGTTGCCAAATCACGGTAATGGTTCCGTTGCTGTATTTCCGATTCCTATTCATCGTCGTCGTCCGCGCCGTCGGCAATCTGGTCCGCTCCCGAGATCTCGTCCTCGTCGTCGGCGTAGTAGTCTTTGTCCAGATCCTCTTCCGGTTTGGTATCGATCTTGACGTCGACTTTGACCAGATAACTGATCTCTTCCGTTTCGAACGGCACTGCGTAAAAGAAATCGCCCGCCGGCTTGTCGATGCGGATCAAGGCCTCTCCGTAGCCGTACGGATAGGTCGCCTTGAAGGCCTCGAGCAACTCCGGACTCAGATTCACGTGGCTGATTATCACACGTTTTTTTGCATTAGCCGCTTTGCTTGCCATAGTGTGTTTCGCTAAGTATCTTGTCGGTTGAAAAATTTCTGCAAGTATACGCAAAAATTAGAACCTCCGAAACGTTCTTTAATTTTTCTTTGACCGAGCTATTGTTTACCTTTGGGAGCCTCCCGAGCGGAGCGGCAGGAAACGGATAGCTGGTTATGAACGATGTAAAGCAAAAAATAGACCATTTACGACGGCTGCTCGACCGTCTGAACTACAATTACTATGTCTTGAATGCTCCCTCGGCCGAGGACCGCGAGTACGACCGGTTGATGGCCGAATTGACGGCTCTGGAGGCGGCTCATCCGGAGTTCGACGACCCCAATTCGCCGACCCGACGCGTCGGGAGCGACCTCACGAAAGAGTTCCTGCAGGTGGCGCACCGCTATCCGATGCTCTCGCTCGGTAACACCTATTCTGAAGAGGAGGTGCGCGAGTTCGTGGAACGGATCGAACGGGAGAATGCCGCGACGGAGTATTGTTGCGAACTCAAGTTCGACGGGACGGCGATCAGTCTGACCTATGAAAACGGACGTTTCGTGCGGGCCGTTACGCGGGGCGACGGCTCGGTGGGGGACGATGTCTCGGCCAACGTGCGGACGATCCGCAGCATTCCGATGAGTCTGCAGGGCGAAGGGTGGCCGGAGTATATGGAGGTGCGGGGCGAGATCTATATGCCGCACGAGAGTTTCGATCGACTCAATGCTGAGCGGGCCGACATCGGCGAGGAGCCGTTCGCCAATCCGCGGAATGCCGCGGCCGGGACGCTCAAACAACAGAATTCGGCCGTCGTGGCGCAGCGAGGATTGGACGCGGTGCTGTATGCCGTGCAGTCGGACGGACCGGTGGCGGCGTCGCACTTCGAGACGTTGCAACGCTTGAAGGAATGGGGCTTTAAGACCTCTTCGGCCGTGCGGCGGTGTCGGTCGGTGGACGAAATCATGGAGTATATCCGCTATTGGGATACGGCACGGCATGAGTTGCCGTACGAAACCGATGGGGCGGTTATCAAGGTGGACAGCGTCCGGTTGCAACGCGACTTAGGGGCGACGGCCAAGGCGCCGAGGTGGGCCGTGGCCTACAAGTTCAAGGCGGAACAGGCGGCTACACGGCTCGTGTCGGTCGATTTCCAGGTGGGACGCACCGGAGCGATCACACCGGTGGCTAATCTGGAGCCGGTGCGGCTGGCCGGGACCACGGTCAAACGGGCTTCGTTGCACAATGCCGAGCAGATCGAACTGCTGGATATTCGGATCGGAGATACGGTGCGAGTCGAAAAGGGAGGCGAGATCATTCCCAAGATCGTCGGAGTCGACCGTGATCGGCGACCGGCCGAAAGCGTTCCGTTTCAGTATATTACACACTGTCCGGAGTGCGGAACGGAACTGGTGAAAGAGCCGGACGAGGCCAAACACTACTGTCCGAACGCCACGGGGTGTCCGCCGCAGATCGTGGGGCGGATCGTCCACTACATTTCGCGAAAGGCGATGAACATCGAGGGGCTGGGGGACGAAACGGTGCAACTCCTATATAATAACGGACTGTTGGGCGACCTGGCGAATCTCTACGATCTGGAGGTCGAACACCTTGTGCCGCTGGAGCGGCTGGGACAGAAGTCGGCGGAGAATATTATCCATAGCATCGCTAAATCGTTGGAGGTGCCGTATGCGCGGGTGTTGTTCGCGATCGGAATCCGATATGTCGGCGAGACGACGGCCAAAAAGTTGGCGGCGGCGATTCCGTCGATCGATACGCTGATGGCTGCCTCGCGCGAGGAACTGTTGGAGGTCGAAGAGGTCGGAGGGAAGATCGCGGATAGTATTCTGGCTTATTTTGCCGATGCGCGGAACGTGGCGATGATCGACCGGCTACGGCGGGCGGGGATACAGTTTGAGGCGGTGCGGGCCGAACGACTCTCGGAGGCGTTGGTCGGGAAAAAAATCGTGATTTCGGGGACGTTCGATCGCCATTCGCGGCCGGAGCTGAAAGAGTTGATCGAGTTGCACGGCGGAACGAACCAGAGCAGCGTGTCGAAGACGACGGATTTTCTGTTGGCCGGTGCGGGGATCGGGCCGAAGAAGTTGGAGACGGCGCAAAAATTAGGAGTGCGTATTATTTCGGAGGATGAATTTGCGGAGATGATCGGAGGCGATGGCGCGGGAAACGACCGCAAAGTGTTGGAAATTCAACAACCGACTCTATTTTAGTGGAAAATCGTGTTTTCGCGATGCCATCCGAAAGGAATAACCGTACCTTTGCAACAGCAAAATCAATTCTTTACAAAGAATATTATGTCGATCAATCTCAGAGGCGTAGGCGTCGCTTTGGTAACGCCATTCACGGCGAGCGGGGAGGTGGACTACCCGGCCTTGACTTCGCTGATCCACCATGTTACGGCCGGCGGGGTCGATTATCTGGTGGTGTT
>JAIDFC010000243.1 GCA_029054535.1 Rikenella sp.
CCCTCGTAGCGAATAATCACCACATCCCCCGCCCGCACGGTACCGTCCAAAATCCCCTTGCTGGCCAGCTCCTGCGAGTCGAAGACCCGCGCCGTCCCCTCGAACACCAGAATGGAAGCGTCTACCCCCGCCGTCTTGACGATACACCCGTCGACCGCCACATTCCCGTACAGTACCGCCAGCCCCCCGTCTTTCATATAAGCGTGTTCGACGTCGCGAATACAACCTTTTTCGCGATCCAAGTCATAGTCCGGATACATTTCGCGTTGCGACCCCAAGACCGTATTCACCGCCCCCTGCCCATGGAGATTCCCCGGCGCCGACAAATACCGCTCCGTATCTTTCGCCTCGGCCGTGGAACCGAGGTGATGAATATCGTATTTCGCCACCGCCTCGGCCAGCGTCAACCCGTCGACCCGCACAGTCGAACCGTCGATAAGCCCTTCGCGCAGCAAAATTCCCAAAATCGCGAGAATCCCTCCCGCCCGGTTGACATCCTGAATATGATAAGCCGAGTGATTCGGCGCCACCTTGCACAACACCGGCAACCGCCGCGACAGCGCGTCGATATCCCGCATCGTAAAATCCACGCCCGCCTCCTGCGCCACCGCCAGCAGGTGGAGCACCGTATTGGTCGACCCCCCCATCGCGATATCCAGACTCATCGCATTGAGGAACGCCTGCCGGGTCGCAATCGACCGCGGCAGCACCTTGTCGTTATCTTCGAAATAGTATGCCCGCGCATTCCGGACGATCAATCGTGCCGCCTCCTCAAACAACCGGGTCCGATTCTTATGCGTAGCCACGATCGTCCCGTTCCCCGGCAACGAAAGCCCCAACGCCTCCGTCAGGCAGTTCATCGAGTTGGCGGTAAACATCCCCGAGCAGGAACCGCAGGTCGGACAAGCCCCCTGTTCAATTTTGGTCAGTTTTTCGTCCGAGATCTCCGGATCGGCCCCCTTGACCATCACGTCGATCAGGTCATAAGCCTCCCCATCCACCATCCCCGCCTCCATCGGCCCGCCGCTCACGAACACCGCCGGAATATTGAGCCGCATGGCCGCCATCAACATCCCGGGCGTAATCTTGTCGCAGTTCGAGATGCAGACGATCGCATCCACCCCGTGCGCCCGACACATATACTCGACCGAGTCGGCGATCAAATCCCGCGAAGGCAACGAGTAGAGCATCCCGTCATGCCCCATCGCAATCCCGTCGTCGATGGCGATCGTGTCGAACTCCGCAGCATAACACCCCTCGGCCTCGATGAGCCGTTTGATCTCCTGGCCGATCTCGTGGAGGTGGGTATGCCCCGGCACGAACTGCGTGAAAGAGTTGACGATCCCGATCACCGGCTGTCCGAACTGCTGCTCTTTCATCCCGTTGGCGCGCCACAGGCTCCGGGCGCCGGCCATCCGACGCCCCCGGGTGGTGATATCGCTGCGTAATGGTTTCATGTCTGCGCGTTGTAATAACAATTTTTGCTCACACAAATGAAAAAACAAAAAATCCCCCGGTCAAAGAGCAACACCGAGGGATTACGAAGTCTAAAGTATGATATTATTTACTTATCATTTAATATTCACTCATTTACACCCATATAATCATCGGCATCCAGCATCCTATTTTCCCGCTCGTCATCCCCCGCCAACGGATGCAAACGCATCGCTCCGCGCAAATCGCCCAACTCCAAATGGGTATAGATTTCGGTCGTCAAGATAGACTCATGCCCCAACAGCTCCTGCACGGCCCGGATATCCGCCCCGCCCTGCAACAAATGGGTCGCGAACGAATGACGCAAGGTATGCGGACTCACCGTCTTCGAGATCCCGGCCGCTGCCGCACTTCGGCGTATGATCGTGAAGATCATCACGCGAGTCAACCTCCGCCCCCGCTGGTTCAAAAAGAGGATGTCGGACGAATCGGCCGCCACGGCCATCGTCCTCCGCTGTTCGAGGTAACACTCCACCTGCCTCAAAGCAGTCTCGGCAATCGGCACCAACCGCTCTTTATCCCCCTTGCCCGTTACGCGAACGATCCCCTCCTCGACGAAAATATCGCTCAGCCGGAGGTTCACCAGCTCGCTCACCCGCAGCCCGCAACAGTACAAGACCTCCAGAATCGCCCGGTTGCGGTGTCCGAGCGGCCGGCCGAGGTCGATCCCGTCGATCATCCGCCGGATCTCGTCGTAGGAGAGCGTATCGGGCAGTTTCCGCGCCACCTTCGGCGAATCGATCAACTCCGTAGGCAACGAATCGATCCGATCGGCATGAAGCAGATAGGCGAAAAAGCTCCGCACGCCGCTCAACACGCGCGCCTGCGTAGTATCTCCCGATCCGCGGTCGTAGATGTGGGCCATAAACCCCTCGACATCGGCCGGCGTAACCTCGGCCGGTGTTTTCGGCGCCTCGCCCCCGAGGATGAAAGACTCCAGCCGCCCCGCGTCATGCAGGTAAGCCTCGATACTATTGGCCGAAAGCCCCCGCTCGAACCGCAGGTACTCCCGGTAACCGTCCAACGCCTGTCGCCAGGCTTTTTCTATCGTTTGTTCGCCCATTTGCCGTCGGTATGGTATCGCCGACCGGCTGAAATTTCGGCCCGCGACGGACGAAATTACCCAAATTTGCACTATTTTTGAACTCCAATCCCAGAAATCATGAAAAAATTGTTGATCCTCAACGGACCGAACCTCAATTTGCTGGGGGTGCGCGAACGCGAGATCTACGGCTCGCGAACGTTCGAGGAGTACCTGGCGGAACTGAAAGCCGAATTCGACGGACGGGTCGAACTCGACTACTTCCAGTCCAACTCCGAAGGGGCGCTCATCGACGCCCTCCACAACGCGCGCGAACGGTACGACGGCGTGATCCTCAATGCGGGGGGCTACACCCATACGTCGGTCGCGCTGGCGGACGCCATTGCGGCCGTGGCCGCCTGCGGTCTCCGTACGGTCGAAGTACACATCTCGAACATCATGGCGCGCGAAGCGTTCCGACACGTCTCGCTCATCGCGCCCTCCTGCGCGGGATCTATCGCGGGTTTCGGACTCCACTCCTACAAACTCGCTATACTTAGCTTTTTATAACCGTTCTATTTTTTGTAACCGTGTTTGGCTACGGGATAGAACTGTTCTCTTTGTGAACAAAGAGAACCAGAAAAACTTCCGGCGATACTTGCGTATCGCATGGGCTGCCGTAGTCAAGAGCCCTGCGGCCTTGTCTTTGGGCCGGGAGTAATGGCGCGCTTTATGGCGAGTCAATCACTTAGCGCGCCATTACCCCAGCCCAAAAGTAAATCGAGACTATTCACTAAGAACGGTCATGGAATGCGCAAGCATTCCCGAAAGTCTCTTTGGTACTTTCTGTTCACAGAAAGTACAGTACCCTCCTATCGCTAAAGCACAGGTGTCAAAAAATAGAACAGATTTAATGATAGAAGAAGATGGAGAAGAAGACCAAGATAGTGGCGACGATATCGGACCGTCATTGCGAAGTGGAGTTTATCCGGTCGTTGTATGAGGCCGGGATGAACGTCGTTCGGATCAACTCGGCCCATACGTCGTTCGAGGGGGCGACCCAGATTGTGGAGAATACTCGGGCCGTATCGGAGAAGATCGCGATACTGGTGGACACGAAAGGCCCCGAGATTCGGACCACGCGAATGGACGACGAAGGGATTCCGGTTTTGGAGGGCGACCTGCTGACCCTGCGCGGGACCGACGACAACCAGCAGCTCTCGACCCGGGAGTGCGTCTACCTGAACGACCGGGACATCTTCAACGAAGTGCCGACCGGCGTAGACGTGCTGATCGACGACGGCGACATCGCCCTCGAAGTCGAGGACAAGAGCGACGGCGCATTGATCGCGCGGGTCAAGAACAGCGGAACGATCAAAGGACATAAGAGCGTCAACATTCCGGCCGTTCACCTGCACCTGCCCGCCCTTACGGAGCGCGACACGGAGTATATCCATTGGGCCGTGCGGATGAACCTCGACTTTATCGCCCACTCGTTCGTGCGGCACAAAGACGACCTGCTCGCCATTCAGAAGATTTTGGACGCCGAACACAGCACGATCAAAATCATCTCGAAGATCGAGAACCAGGAGGGGGTCGACAACATCGACGAAATTTTGGACCATACGTATGCCGTGATGGTGGCGCGTGGGGATTTGGGGGTCGAGTTGAATGCCGAGCAGATCCCGATCGTGCAGAAGAATCTGGTGCAGAAGTGTATCGAGAGCAAAAAACCGGTGATTATCGCCACCCAGATGCTCCATTCGATGATCAACAACCCGCGGCCGACGCGAGCCGAGGTGAGCGCCGTGGCGAACGCCATTTTCCAGCGGGTGGACGCCATCATGCTGAGCGGCGAGACGGCCAACGGTCGGTATCCGGTCGAAGCGGTGCAGGCGATGACCAAGATCGCTCTGGCGATTGAACAAGAAGTGTCGCCGATCATCGACGTCAACATGGTGCGGATCAACAACGAGATCACGGCCCAGTTGGCGCGGTCGGCGGTACGGGCTTGTACGAACCTGCCGGTCAAAGCCGTGCTGATCGACACCCTGTCCGGACGGACCGGGCGGTATCTGGCGGCGTTCCGGGGCGAAAAACCGGTCTATGCGCTCTGTTATCGCAAGCACGTAATGCGCGAGATGGCCTTATCGTACGGGGTGTATGCCGAATATGCCGAGCCGGCCATTGCGCACGACCGGTTCAGCTACCAGATGCTCATGATCCTGGAGCAAGCTCACAAACTGGCCAACGACGACCTGGTGGTCGTGGTGGGCGGCTCGTTCGGGGCGGCCAAAGGGGCTTCGTTCATGGAGATTAGCAAAGTGATCCACCTGCTCAACCGGGCGATGTCGGAATAGATACTTAACTGTACTTTTATTTGCGTACCCGTTCTTTGGTGAACTGGATAGAACTGTTCTCTTTGTGAACAAAGAGAACCAGAAAAACTTTCGGGAATGCTAACGCATTCCATGACCGTTCTTAGTGAATGGCTTTGGCTGGTTTGTTGGGGTGGCACTTTTTGTGAGCGCGCTTAGGCTGAGAAAAACTTAGGCGCGCCACAAAAAGACCACCCCAATGAAAGTCCTCAAGGCTCTTGACTACGGCAGCCCATGCGATACGACAGTATCGCCCGAAGTTTCTTTGGTACTTTCTGTTCACAGAAAGTACAGTACCCTCCTGTCGCTAAAGCAGAGTATTCAAATAACAGTACAGTTAATCTATTATTGCAGTTCGTCCAGCCGCACCTCCTTGATCCTCGCCCGGTCGCTCAGGATCAGGATGCGCAGGTCGCTGGAGGTAGCCCCGTCGAACGCGTAGTCCTCCATCGTACCGTTATTCTGCCGGCTCCGTCCCCGCCACACCGGGATGAACAACCCACCGCCGCTCGAAAGTTGAATCTCGAACTCCACCGGTTCACCCTCGTCCCACGCGATGCCGATCGAACGGGGACTCGCCCCGCTGCGCAACTCATACGTAATATACTGATTCCGAGCGCCCTCCCACATCGTGTTCGGATCTCCGTCCACCGTCCAGACCGCCCGATCGTTATGGATGCTCGCCGAGACCTTCGCCGCCAACGCCCCCTTGCGTTCCGAAGCCCGCATCTCCAAGAGCCGCCCCGCCTCGACCACCGTGAAATCGCGCCTCAGCCGGATATCCTCCGACGACGCCCCCACCATCACCGTAAAGTCGCCCGGCTCGACCGTCCATTTATAGTTTATGTCGAGAATCTCCAGGTCGCGTGGATACAATTCGAACTCCACCCGCTTGCTCTCGCCCGGCGCAAGACGCACCCGCTCGAACCCGCGTAGGACCTTCTCGTAAGCCATCACCGAAGCGACCTTGTCGTGCAGATAGAGTTGCACCACCTCGTCCCCCGCGCGATCGCCCGTATTGGTGATCGTGCACGACACCACGAGCCCCCGATGCGGCGTAACGACCGTGTCCGAAAGCTGCAAGTCGCTGTACTCGAACGTCGTATAGCTCAACCCGAAACCGAACGGATACAACGCTCCGTTGACCCTCGCGCGGTGGCTCCTGGGTCCGTTGGCCCCCCACGAATCGCTCTGGGCCGACGGCAGGGTCGGGAAGTTGAACGGAATCTGCCCCACCGACCGCGGGAAGGTAACCGTCAGTTTTCCCCCCGGATTGTAGTCGCCGAACAACACCTCGGCCACCGCCGTCCCGCCGTGCCGCCCCGGATACCACGCCTCGACGATCGCCGGCACGTGCCGATCCGCCCAGTTGATCGACAACGGCCGCCCGTTGACGAGTACCAGTACCACCCGTTTCCCCTGCTCCTTGAGCGGCACGATCGCCTCTAAGAGTTGTTGTTGCCGTCCCGGCAGGTCGAGACTCGACCGCGATTTGTTCTCGCCGCAGGTCCGCGTTCCGCCTCCCAACACCAACACCACCGCATCGGCCTCTTTCGCTGCCGCATAAGCAGCGGCAATACTATCCTTTTCCTGTTGAGTCAGCGGGTAGTCCATCAGCTCCGAATCCGGCCAATTGTCGTCCACCAGCTCGCACCCCTTGGCATACACTACCTCGATGCCATCGGCTTTTCCGCCGCCGACCGCCGTCCGAATCCCGTCCAACACACTCACCGGCTCCACCGCATTCGGCCCGTACCGCGCCGTTACGAAGTCCGTAGCCCGAGCATTCGGCCCGATCACCGCAATGCGTCGCACGCTGTCGCGATCGAGCGGCAAGGTGTTCGCCTCGTTCTTGAGCAGGACGATGGACTCCAGCGAGATCTGCCGGGCCACCGCCTCGTTCTCCTCGCTGCACACCTCCGCATCCGCCCCCCGAAGGTCGTTTTTGTAGGGATTGTCGAACAACCCGCACAGGAACTTGACCCGCAAAATATCCCGCACACGATCGTCGACGACCTCCTCGCTCAACGCCCCCTCGCGCACCAGCTCGCGCAGCGGCACGATGAACGAATCCGGCGACCGGAACGTACACCGCACATTCAAGCCCGCCTCGACCGCCTGCCGCACCGCCTCCTTCATGTCCTTCGCCGTGAAATGCTTGCTATAAAGGTATTCCACCGCATCGCTGTCCGACACCACATAGCCCCGAAACCCATACCGCCCCCTGAGGACCTCGGTCAGCCAATGGTAACTCCCCTGCACCGGCTCCCCGTCGAAGTCGTTGTAGGAACTCATGATCCCTAATAGTCCCGCCTCGCGAATCACCCGCCCGAACGGGTAGACATGCACCTGTTCCATCTCGCGAAGCGACATCTGCGGATTGTTCCGCGCCATCCCCTCTCTGGCCCCTTTTCCGTTGCTGTACCCGACGAAATGCATGTCCGTAGCGGCCACACGCGGGGCCAGAAACCCACACACCAGCGGG
>JAIDFC010000244.1 GCA_029054535.1 Rikenella sp.
GTGCCACAGTCCCCCCAAGAGCATCGTAATCAGCAGGTTGACATAGGTCCGGAACCGTCCCTTCCGATTCCCCCCCAGCGAGATGTAGAGGTAGTCCTTGAGCCAGCTCGAGAGCGAGATGTGCCACCGCCGCCAAAACTCGGTGATGGTGGCCGACTTGTACGGCGAGTCGAAGTTGGCGTTGAATCGGAACCCCAGGAGCAGGGCGATCCCGATGGCCATATCCGAGTACCCCGAGAAGTCGCAGTAGATCTGCATGGCATATCCCAGCACCCCCATGAGGTTTTCGAGTCCGGTGTATAAGGTGGGGTTGTCGAAAATGCGGTCGACGAAATTCAGACTGATGAAGTCCGAAATGACGGCCTTTTTGAAGAGCCCGCACAGAATCAACCAGAATCCTTCGCCGAACTGAGCCCGACTGACGGTCAGCGGCCGTTGGTGGATCTGCGGAATGAAGTCGCGTGCCCGCACGATCGGCCCGGCGACCAGCTGCGGGAAGAACGAGATGTAGAACAGGTAGTCGATCCAGCGGTTCAGCGGTCTCACCTTGCCGCGGTAGAGGTCGATGATGTAGCTCATCGACTGGAAAGTGAAGAACGAGATCCCGATCGGCAGGAAAATGTTCTGGAACTTAAGCGGTTCGGCCAGGAAGTCGTTGACGATGCCGATCAAGAAGTCGGTGTACTTGAAGTACCCGAGCATCCCGAGGTTGATGCAGACGCTCAGCGCGACCCACGCGCGTCTGGCCCACAGTCGCCGGGAGGCGGCGATGAAGTGGCCGATCATGAAGTCGCTGGTGGCGGTGAACATCAGCAGCAGGAAGTAGAACCCGCTGGTTTTGTAGTAGAAGTAGAGCGAAAAGAGGGTTACGTAAACGATCCGCAGGGTTACGGTCCGCCGCATGAACCCGTAGAAGAACGTGAAGCCGAGAAACAGAAACAGGAAGAGACCGCTGGTAAAGAGCAGCGGTTCCGCCGGGTTGTATCGCAGCAGGTCGACGAGGTTACTGAACAGTTGTTGGACCATGACCGATGTATGCGTTGTAGAGTGCGTTATAAATCAAAAGCCCCTGGATCCGGTATCCTTCGGCGGTGTAGTGTATCCGGTCGCGTGCCATGAGGTTGTGGTCGGCCCAGTCGCCGGCCGACGCTCGGCCCCCGGTCGCCGCATAGATGTCGATGAAAGCCACGCCTTGCTCTTCGGCATACCGTCTCAGGGTGCGGCTGATGTTCTCGAAGTTGGGATTAGGCTGCCCGTTGCGAAAAGCCTGAGCCGGAGAGGTCAGCAGGATCGAAGCCGCCGGATTGGCCTCCCGCAGCGGACGGACGAACCGGTCCACTTCGCGGTAAAAAACATCGTCGTGGAAATGGTCTCCGGCGGCCTCGTTCGACCCCATCGAGAGGACGATCAGATCGGGTTCCAAAGCGGTGCTCTGACGGATCACCTCCGGCTGCTTGGCCCAGTGCAGGTAGCAGGCGCTGTTGACCCCCATCGCATGGTACAGCACGCCGTCTTGTCCGTTCTCGAGCGAAAAGCCGTAGATCGGTCCGCGAGCGAACTTGTCGTCGGCATAGGTGTGCAATTCCAACGTATCGACCCGTGTAACGAGCTCGATATCCGTATTGAAATCATAGATGATGTCCGGCGCGCTGAGTCCCGCCGAGAGTCGTTCGTCGGCCTCGATGATCGGCGCGTATTTTCCGTGGAAAACCCGCACTTTGTTGAAGCTGTAATCCAAGCTGTCGCTGGTCCTGAGCGTGCAGAGCAGCAGTCGGTTCTCCGCGGTCGAACTCTGCACCGAAACGCCGCTGATCCCGATCGGCAAGGTCGGCCGCGCATTCACCACCCGGCTCACCGACCACTCGCCGCAACTGCCGGGAACCCCCTGGATGGCATAGTCCCGCGGTTCATTGCTGCCGCTGAGTTTGTGCGGCACCACCATTCCCCGCCCGGCATTCCCGAACCGGGTGTGCAAGTGTCGCATAATCACGTCCGGAATCACCCCGCCCTGGATGTGCGAGTCGCCGAAATGCAGAATGTTCACCCGCAGAATCCCATCGGTCTCTTCGCCCTCTTCCATTCCGTCCCGCCGCAGCATCGCGCGTCTGAGGCTGTCGCGTTTCGCCGGATCGGCCTCCCTCCCTCCGCCTTCGCCGCTGTAGTATCGCAAGGTGTCCAACCGGCGCAACTTGGCGTAAAAAGCACTCAGATTGTCCGCCGGATCGAACAACGTATCGGCCGCCGTGTTCACGAACGGGTACGAGGCGATAAACACCGAATCGGACTGCATCTCTTCCGCTTCTTCCTGTGCTGTTTGCTGGCCGCCGGCGCCGCAACTGCTCAGCACGACGCAGCCGACTACGACTGTATAAAGAATATGCTTGAACATCTCTGTTGTTTGTCTCGTTTTCAGGCTTCGGGGTTTCTTTACGCGGTCGGGCCCGTTGGATCTCGTTCGGTCTGTCGTCCCCCCGAGCGGCGACCCGGTGCCGCTCGGCACACAAAAACTGGAGCTTGCTCTGCAAACCTCCGCTGGCAGCAGCCGTTTTACATATACTCAACAACCGCGCTCTACGAGCGCGCGGTTCGTCGCCACCCCCGGCGACGGCCGCAAATCTCGCTAAGCTCGTTTGCGACCGCGCTGGCGCCGAACCGAGGCCGCTGGAAAAATCTGCCGCAGCCGTCGCCCGCGGGAATTTCATAAAGATTTCGCCAAGAGCGAAACTTTTGAAATTCCTACTTAGGCGGGCGGGCGACGGTGCCGCTCGGCACGCGAACCTGGCCGTCTCTACTCTACATGCTTTGCCCGCGCGCTGGCGGAAATCTTGTTCAAAAGCGATTCGCGCTTTTGAACGATTTCCTTCCCCAGCAATCGCGCGCGGGTCATCTAACCGAGAAACCGTGTCTGACTGCCCTGCGCGGGCGGCGTCCGGGTGGCCCCGGCGGGACGGGCGAAACTTCGTTTCGCTATACCGTTCTAAGAACAGTTTCTGGCCGCGCGCCTGCGAAATCCATCTGTTTCAATTCTCATTGAAACAGCGTATTTCGCAACTTAGGCGCGGCACGGTGCCGCTCGGCACCCGAAAACTGGAGTTGGCTCGGCAACAAGCAAGAACTGTACTCAAGGCGGGCAGGCTCCGCAAATAGGGCTGAGAGAACCCCAGTAAAAGCCCCAACGGGGCCCCCCGGTGGGCGGGCGATGCTGCGCATCGCTTAAACCTGTGCTGAAAAACCACAAAAACGCGGCGGATAATAGGCTGCCGGAACCTCAGCACACGCTATAACCACCCCGCTCGAAAGCGAACAGGAATTACTGTGCTGCCATAAGCGCGTCGAAGAGCGCCGTCGCGATCTTCCGTCCCCCGCGCGCCGAGATGTGGGTATAATCCTTTGCCGCCCATCCGTTTTTGACGAAAGTCCCCATTCCCCCCATCGTCCGCATGACATCGTAGGTGTTCCAAAACAGAACGCCGCAATCCTGCGCCACCTGTTCCTGGGTTTTGACCATGGCCCGGATCCCCGGCATTGTAACAAACGCTCCGTCGCTGCGCGTAGCCCGGTCGCCGACGCTCATGATGAGGATCGCTACCCCCGGGAAACAGCTCTTGATGTGTTCCACCACCGCGGTCATCTGCTTGCGGTAGGCGGAGTAGTCCGTAACCTGGCTCGAGACGACGTTGAGTCCGTATTGCAGGATAATCAGGTCGTAAGGCGAGAGTCTTCCGAACTGCCGGGTGAGGGTCATGTTGATGCGTCCCATGGTCGTCCCCGGGTTGCCCCGCACCGAGAAGTTGTCGACCGAGACTCCGGTCGGATTCTCGAGAAAGACGCCGTAAGCGGTGAATCCTTCGACGTCGCTCACCTGATAGCGGATCGTGCGGATATCTTCGTCGATGACCATCTCTTCGAGTCGGTCCGAAGGTTCTGTGTTGTAGAGGAATTCGCGCGTGCCGTTCACCGTGGCGCGTATGACGGATTGTCCTTTGCTGATGAACAGCAGTCTCGCCCGACCGAAACGGTCGAGATGTTTCTTGTTCGACGACCCTTTGTACTCTACGTAGCTGTCTTCGGACGGCGTGAAATGGAAGGCCGAGATCGTAAACCGTCCCGCTTTGTTGTTGACGATCGAGCTTTGTTTCCACTTGCCGAACTTATGCCCGACGGTCTGCCGGAAACCGGCCACCTGCGACGTAATCGGTACGAATCCGACCCCTCCTCCGCCGTATTTGTTCTGCATGAGCTCCCGGAAGTCTGCCGTCAGCAGGTCCCCTTCGATAAAAGAGTCCCCCATGAATCCGATTCGCAGCGGCCTCCGCATCCCCCGCACATGGGCGAGTTTGTTCATAAAGCTGCGCAACATGGTCCCTCCCTCCGAGTAGTCCCGAATCGGCACTGTCGTTCCCCCGGTCGCCGCCGTGGCAGTCGTATTCCGAGAGGTCGTGTCGCCCGCTTCCGATCCCGCCGGTTGCGTCGGTGCGTCGATCCGGGCCGAGTCTCCGACGGCTTTCGGCGCAAGCACTTCCGGTTCCGGCTCCAGAACCGGCTCTACGAAAATCGTGCTGACCGAACGGGTCGTATCCTCCTCTTCTGCCGCCACCTCCGTCGTATCCGGAGCCGTTACGGATCGAACGGAGTAACCGCCCATAGTTTGTGGGTTGTCGCCGTCAGGTCGAGAGGTTTGTCCGGCTCCCGCTTCGGCGTCGAGTTGGTCCAGTGCGCCGACGCTATTCCCCCGATTGAGGTCCGCCAGTATGTCGACCGGCTTGAAACCGACTCCGCGAGTCCAGTCGGCGGGTAGGTACCGCAGACCGATACTCAGCAGAGCGACCAGTAAAACGAGTCCGAAGGTGTAACGGATATAGTTTTTCATAGTGCGTTCGGGGGACAAATCGCTGCAAAATTAGCTATTTTAATCGGTCCACGGGTGTGGGGAGACGAATTTTCCGACTTTCCGAATGCTTTTTTGCATATCCGGTCATTCTTTGGCGACGGGCGGGTGTGTTTTTTTGTCGGGCTGGACTGCTCGGTGTCTTTGCTGGAGTTTTCGGTGGTCTTTATAACGAAGCGCCGCCTGTTTTGTCTGGTTTTGGTTGCCGGAAGCCCCAAGCGATGCGTAGCATCGCCCGCCCGGCGGGGGGACGCACCGCGTCTTTTGTTGGGGTTCTTTCGGCCTTATGGGCGGCCGCGCGGCCCGAGCGCGTCTGACACGGTTTCTCTAAGATTAAAGAACCCCGCGCGCCGCGCCTAAGTAGCGATACGCCGTTTCAACGGGTAGTTGAAACGGATGGATTTCGCAGGCGCGCGGCCAGAAATTGTTTTTAGAACGTTATAGCGATACGCAGTATCGCCCGCCCGGCGGGGGCACCCGCGGCCTGCCCGGCCTGAGGGCAGTCGAACACGGTTTCTCTAAGATAAAGATCCCGCGCGCCGCGCCTAAGTAGCGAAATCACTCGATAAACGGAGAGTTTATCGAGAATGATTTCGCAGGCGCGCGGTCAAAGCAAGAGTGCACAGGTTTGGAAATTCCGCCCAGCGGGCGGTCGAGCCCCCGCCATCCCGCGCGGTGGCGCACCTTTCGGGTGTTTTATTGGCAGTTTCGGTCCCAAAGGCTTCCCGCTGTCGGCGGCTCGGGTAAAAGGAGGTGCGCGGTTAAAAACGTTTTGGGTCGCCGACTGCAGCGCGGTTCATTGCGAGTTATAGCTTTTCGGAGCTCAACGGGTTGGAGCCTGCGGGGACACAATCATCTCGAGAGCAATGGAGAGATTGCGGACCTTCGCCTGGGGAGTCCCCCTCCCCAGGCGAAGGTTAGTTGAACAACTGCTACAGCCAGATGTTCTCCGGATACTGTTTAATCTTCTTTTATTTCCAAGGCAATTATTGCCCTGTTTCTATTTTGTCCCTGTTTTTTGGGGGGGACAATATTTTCGCCATAATTTTTCTTGGCGATACTGATTCCCGTAATAGATAGTAGGCGCTAATAGAAAGAAGAGAAACCCTATTAAGGGAGAAATGATAAGAAATAGAATAATCCCCCAAAAGCAATCCACTTCCAACCAATCACCTGTCGCGATTTCTTTCTTTATACCGTTCTGCAACGGTCTTTTCTTTTGGAGAATTCGGGCTTGAACTTTGTTCAATTGTTTGAGGTAGAGAATTTTCCATGGCTTTTTTGTTTGTTTTGTGAATGAAAAAAGGAAACGTATACAAACAAAAAGCGTGGGCCTTGAATCTTATCTGCTATCCAGGTATCGCCAAACACCGTGCAACCAAATAAGTAAAGCCCACGTGTCGCCACGTGAGCGTTACCGCTTTACTTTTGGTTGCTTCTAAAATTGGCGATTTTGGATAGCAAAAAGTAAGCTAACGCTTTTATGTATGTCCTAACGAAAGAGGTTTATCTCATCGGCAATTCGGTTTGAATACGAACAAAGGTAGTAAAAAATAGGTTATCCGCAATCGCGCGGGTCATGCCTCTCCGCCGAACTCCATTAGGTAAGCCTTGATGAAATCGTCGATCTCGCCGTCCATCACCCGGTCCACGTCCGACGTCTGGTGCGAAGTCCGATGGTCTTTGACCCGCCGGTCGTCGAACACGTAACTGCGAATCTGAGAACCCCACTCGATCTTCTTTTTCTGTCCCTCCAACTCCGCCTGCAAGGCCTGGCGTTTCTCCATCTCGAGCTGGTAGAGCTTCGACCGCAAGATGCGCAGGGCATTCTCCTTGTTCATGATCTGCGACCGGGTTTCGGTGTTTTCGATCACGATGCCGGTCGGAATGTGGTAGAGGCGCACCCCCGTTTCGACCTTGTTGACGTTTTGTCCCCCGGCCCCGCTACTGCGATAGGTGTCCCACTTGATATCTCCCGGGTTGATCGTGATTTCGATCGTGTCGTCCACCGCCGGCGATACGAAGACGCTCGCAAAGGTCGTCTGCCGTTTGTTGTTGGCGTTGAACGGCGAGAGCCGCACCATCCGATGCACCCCGTTCTCGCTCTTGAGGTACCCGTAGGCATAGTCCCCCACGAACTCGATCATTGCCGATTTGACTCCCACCTCGTCGCCGTCCTGAATGTCGAGTGCCTTGACCGTGTAT
The DNA here is from genome assembly GCA_029054535.1 of Rikenella sp. Taxonomy (GTDB): domain Bacteria; phylum Bacteroidota; class Bacteroidia; order Bacteroidales; family Rikenellaceae; genus Rikenella. The sequence continues at coordinate 7,094 of JAIDFC010000244.1, forward strand.
CCGTTCCGCTCGCCCCACCGGGTGTACATTCGCAGCAGCATCGAAGCCCAATCCAACGCTTCGGTCCCTCCGGCTCCGGAGTTGATCTCCATGATGGCTCCCATCCGGTCCTCCTCGGAACGCAGCATGTTCCGCATCTCCAACGCCTCGATCAATCCCAAAGCCTTGCCGTAGGCCGCATCGAGCTCCTCTTCGGTCGCCGCGCCCTCCTTGATGAACTCCGGAACGAGGCTCAACTCCTCCAATGCGGTCGCGATGGCGTCGTAATCCGTTACCCACGACTTGATCGATGCCACTTTCTTCAACTGGGCCTGCGCCCGTTCGGCGTCGTCCCAAAAATCCGGCGCAAGGGTCTGCGCCTCTTCTGCCTTTAACTCCTGACGCTTACCGTCCAAGTCAAAGATGCCTCCTCAGCGCATCCTGGCGCCTTACAAGCTCTTTAATCTGTTCTGTCGTTATCATATTTATCTATTTAATTGTTCTATTTTTTGAAACCCGTTCTTTGTGCTGGAGGGAACTGTTCTCTTTGTGAACAAAGAGAACCAGAAAAACTTCGGGCGATACTGCGTATCGCATGGGCTGCCGTAGTCAAGAGCCTTGCGGACTATGCCGAGGTAGCGCGAGGAAGACGAAGTCAAAAAGTACGGTACCGTACCGTAGCCAAATACGGGTTATAAAAAAGAGAAGGATAAATTTTATAATAACGATGAAGAGTTTAGCCTCGATACGTTCGGACTTTCCCATACTTTCGAGTCGGGTGAACGGGAAGGAGTTGGTTTATTTGGATAGTGCCGCCACGGCTCAGAAGCCGGAGGTTGTGATTCGGGCCATGGACGAGTTGTACCGGACGATGAACGCCAATATCCACCGCGGGATTCATTATATGGCCGAGGAGACCACCGCCAGGTATGAGCAGGCGAGAGAGCGGGTGAGGCAATTGTTGAACGCCGCTTCGACACGGGAAGTCGTGTTTACGAGCGGGGCGACGCAATCGATCAATTTGGTGGCCTCTTGTTTCGGGGAACGATACGTCCAGGCCGGCGACAACATCGTGGTTACCGAGATGGAGCACCACTCGAACCTGGTACCGTGGCAATTCGTCGCCCAGCGGAAAGGGGCGGAGCTGCGCGTGTTGCCGTTCGACGACTCGGGGGCTTTGCGGATGGATCTGTTGGAGGGATTGCTGGACGAACGGACCCGGATCGTGGCGGTAACGCAGGCTTCGAACGTGCTGGGAACGATGCCGGACCTGCGGCAGATAATCGCCACGGCGCATGCCCGCGATATTCCGGTGCTGGTGGACGGATGCCAGGGGATCGTACATGAAAAGACCGATGTCCAGGCTTTGGATTGCGACTTTTACGCCTTTTCGGGCCACAAGCTCTACGGGCCGAACGGGATCGGCGTATTGTACGGAAAAGAACGTTGGCTGGAAGCGCTGCCGCCGTACATGGGGGGCGGAGATATGGTGGGCACCGTTACGCTCCCGACCGGAACGACCTTTGCCGAACTGCCGTTGAAGTTCGAGGCCGGGACGATGAATTACATCGGGGCTATCGGCCTAGGAGTGGCGATCGACTACCTCGAGAGCCTGGATTTCAACGAAATACGGGTCCACGAAAAGCAGTTGCTCGACTTGGCGACCCAACGACTGGAAACGAACATCGACGGCCTGCGAATCTACGGGACGACGCTCGACAAAGGACCGATCGTATCGTTCACGGTCGCAGGAACGCATCCGGCCGACATCGGTATGATCGTCGACAAACTGGGCGTCGCGATCCGAACGGGCACTCATTGCGCCGAACCGGTCATGACGCACTACGGAATCACTGCCATGTGTCGGCTCTCGATCGGACTGTACAACACGGCCGACGAAATCGAACTCGCTGCCACGGCGATCCGACGGGCGGTCTCCATGTTACGCTAAAATATTTTTTAATCGTACTGTTATTCTGTATACTTCGTTCATTGGCTACTGTATGGTACTGTTCTTTTTGTGAACAAAAAGAACCAAAAAAACTTTCGGCGATACTACGTATCGCATGGGCTGCCGTAGTCAAGAGCCTTGTTCCCTTTTGTTTTGGGGTGGTTGCTTTTTAACGGGCGCAAAATCTTGGCATTGTATCATGCGCCCGCTAAAAAGTACCACCCCACCCAGTGGGCCAGAGCATTAGATTGCGGAGCCTGAGGCGTAGCGTAGCTAGTTAAAAGTTTTTGGTGCCGCTTTTTACAAAAAGCGGCAGTTTCAGGCGATCGCTAAAGAACGGGTATACAAATAAAAGTACAATTAACACAATCAGTTTATGTTCATCGTGATCGAAGGCTTGGACGGAGCCGGAAAATCCACCCAGGTGGCGATGATGCGGCGGTTGTTGGAGGAGCGCTATGGGCGAGAGGTTGAGTATCTACATTTTCCGCGTTTCGACGCGCCGGTTTACGGAGATTTGATCGCGCGGTTTCTGCGCGGCGAGCTGGGTGCTGTCGATGCGGTGAACCCTTATTTGGTCGGTTTGATTTACGCCGGCGACCGGCAGTCGGCGGCGGAAATGATTCGGCATTGGCTTGCCGCAGGAAAGGCAGTGATCGTCGATCGGTACGTTTATTCGAACATCGCTTACCAGTGCGCGAAGCTGCCGGCCGGTTCGGAGACCCGCACCGAGTTGAAGCAGTGGATTTTGGACCTGGAATACACGCATCACGGGATTCCGCGGCCGGACTTATCACTGTTTCTCGACGTTCCGTTCGCTTTCACAGCCAAGAAGCTCGGCGAACAGCGCGAGGGCGACGACCGCGCTTACCTCAAGGGGAAACAAGACATTCACGAAGCTTCGTTGACCCTTCAACAGAACGTTCGAGAAGTCTATTTGAGCTGCGCGTCCGAAGATCCGACCTTTCGCGTGATCGACTGCGGCGATCCGAAAAGCGGAGGGATGCTGCCCCCCGATGTGATTTTCAACAAGATAACCGATGAAATTACGCGATACATTTAACCGTCTGAAAGAGCGGTATCCGCGGGCCACGCACCATATTTCGGGAACGCTGATCGCCGTGGCGCGGTATCACCTGGCCGCTTTGTTCATCCTTTCGGGGGCGACGAAAGCCATCGACCCGTTCGGACTTTCGATCAAGTTAGGGGAGTATTTCGCCGCGATGGGTCTGGACTTCCTGCAGGTTTTCGACACCGTCGGCGCGATCCTCTTGCCGTCTGCGGAGTTGCTGGTCGGTTTCATGCTGCTGAGCGGCGTTTCGCGACGCGTGGCGGCTTGGGCGGCGTTCGTCGGGATGAGTTTCTTCACCCTGCTGTCGCTGTGGCTGGCCGTGGCGAACCCGGTGAGCGACTGCGGATGCTTCGGCGAAGTGATCCGGCTCACAAACTGGGAGACATTCTTTAAGAATATCGTTTTCTATCCGTTCTCCGTCATCCTGTTTCTGACCCGGAACCGCCAACGGGCGTTCAATCCGTCGCCGATCCGGACCGTGCTGACCTACGCCGTGTTGCTCCCGGCGAGCTTGGGGCCGAGCCTGTACAGCTACACGACACTGCCGCCGATCGACCCGACGCCGTTCCGAATCGGGGTCAATATCCGGCACGCGATGACCGTCCACGAGAACGAGACGCAGACCATTCTGGTCTATCGCGACCGACAGAACGGCCGATTGCACGACTTCAGCATCGAGGACACGACCTGGTACGACACCTCGCGGTGGGAGTACGTCGACACGCGGACGATCGGTCAGAGCACGGCTCCGGAGATCAAAGCCGTGCCGATGTTCGACGAGACGATCGACCGGTCGGAAGAGATTTTGGAACGTAAGGGTTACACCTTGCTTTTCGTCGTCAACCGTTACGACGGGCGGTACGAGGGGGCGATGTTCTCGTTGTCGGATTACATCCACCGTTACGACGGGCGGGTGGTCGCATTGAGCGCGGGAGCGTTGCCAGCGGCATTGGTCGAGAACGGGATCGAACCGCTCGCCAGCGACCATACGGTTCTGCGGACGATGATCCAGCATCGGACCGGGGGTGCGATGCTGCTGCACGACGGCACGATTATGGCCAAGTGGTCGATGAACCGGCTTCCGCATTGGGAAGAGGCCGACCATGACCCGTTGAACCATGTGTTGAGCGACGACCGGACGACTCACGAAGGGCTTCTGATCGTGTTATTCGGTCTGAGCATCGCTTTGATCGCGGTGGCCACGATTCGGAAGTTTTGATTCTCAACTTATTGCGCCCCCGACTCCGGTCCGCGTGCCCGCGGTGGGGTGCCGCTGGGAATAGGGAGAGGGGACGCTCGGCACACGAGAACCGGAGTTTGCTCAGACGACCCGCCCGAAGACCCAAAATTCACCGCCTCGCTCCCTCAAAAAACATTTTTCGATAGGAATTAGGTCCGTTTTTTGTTAAATTGGTCCACCGAATTACCGTCGAACAGATCGAAACATCTATGAACATCACTGCGGGCAATATCATCCTGATCGGCTCCATGTTGCTTTTCGTCAGCATTTTAGCCGGTCAACGGGCTTATAAATTCGGCGTACCGGCTTTGGTTTTGTTTTTGGCTGTCGGGATGCTGGCCGGGAGCGACGGCATCGGCGGGATCAACTTCGACAGTCCGACGATCGCTCAGTTCATCGGCGTGATCGCCCTGAACTTTATCTTGTTTTCCGGGGGGTTGGACACCGAATGGCGGAGCGTACGGCCAGTGATGGGCCAAGGGATCGTGCTCTCGACCGCGGGGGTGCTGCTGACCGCGATTCTCACCGGACTCTTCGTGCATTGGGTCGTGCCCGGTTTCTCGCTCTTCGAGGGCTTGCTGCTGGGTTCTATCGTCTCGTCGACCGATGCCGCCGCCGTGTTTTCGATCCTGAGGTCTAAGAGTCTGAAATTGAAGTACAACCTGCGTCCGATCCTGGAGTTCGAGAGCGGGAGTAACGACCCGATGGCTTACCTGCTCACAATTCTGTGTCTGGGGCTGGTGATGACGCCGGATGCTTCGGTAGGGAGCTCGATCGTCAAGTTTTTCGTCCAGATCGTCGTCGGAGGCGGGGCCGGAATTCTGTTCGGGATGGCGATGGTCTGGATCGCCCGACAGGTCAAGTTGAGTTACACGGGGCTTTATCCGGTGATGCTCATCGCGTTGATGTATTTCACCTATGCCGCGACCGACAAAGTCGGAGGGAACGGCTTTTTGGCCGTTTATCTGTCCGCGCTGTGGCTCGGGAACCACCGGATACCGCACCGGGCCTCGCTGTTGAGTTTCTTCGACGGTTTCGCCTGGCTGATGCAGATCATCCTGTTCTTAACGTTGGGATTGCTGGTCTATCCGAGCCAGGTGGTCGACGTGATCGGCATCGGACTGCTCGTTTCGGCATTCATGATTCTGGTGGCGCGACCGGCGAGCGTCTTCCTCTCGCTGCTTTTTTTCCGCATGCCGCTGCGGAGCAAGACCTTCGTCTCGTGGGTGGGATTGCGGGGGGCCGTACCGATCGTCTTCGCCACCTACCCGCTGATCGCCGGAATCGACCACGCGGGGCTTATCTTTAATATCGTCTTTTTCATCGCCCTGACCTCGATTCTGGTCCAGGGGACTACTCTACCCTTGTTCGCGAAATGGCTTCGGGTTTCGGAACCCGAAGAGAAAATGATCGGCCAGAAGCCCGACCTCGACCCGTCCGAGATGTCCGACCTGATCGAGATCCGGATTGCCCAGGGGAACGAATATGCGGGTCGGACGGTGGCCGAAGCTCCGTTTCCGGACGGCGCTCGGATCACCATGCTGAGGCGAGGCGACAGCCACCTCATCGTAACCGGCGCGACGATCCTGGAAGCCGGCGACCGCGTTATCATCGCCAGCGACAACCGGTCGGACGCCCAACAGGTCTACGACATGCTCACCTCGGTCGCCGGACAGGACGACTGCGATGAGAGCGATAAATAAGTTTTTGGGTTCGTTCAAAAAAATATTTACATTTGTAGCTGTTTTTTAAAACGTAAAAAAGACCCTATTAAAACATGAAAAGAGTTTTAGTTGCAACGAGCGGTGGGGACTGCCCCGGCTTGAATGCAGTGATTCGCGGCGTGGTGAAACGCGCGGCGCAGGAGGGGGACTGGGAAGTACTCGGGAGTATCCAGGCATACAACGGGATCCTGTGGGAACCGACCGAAGTCAAGGTACTCGACGAGGCGGCGGTAGCCGGGATCCACTATCGCGGCGGTACGATTATCGAAACGACGAACAAGGGAGGCCCGTTCGCTTGGCCGGTGTATAACAAACACCTGGGGCAGTGGGAATATGTCGACCGGTCGGACGAAATGATCCGGAAGTTGCAATATATGGGGGTCGATGCGGTCATTTCCATCGGGGGAGACGGCTCGCAACGGATTTCGCAGCAGCTGCAGAGTCAGGGATTGGATATCGTCGGGGTGCCGAAGACCATCGATAACGACCTGTCGGCTACCGACTTTACCTTCGGGTTCCAGACGGCGGTACAGATCGCTACGGATGCGGTGGACAAGTTGGTAACGACGGCGGCTTCGCACAACCGGACCTTCATTCTCGAAGTGATGGGACGGAATACCGGGTGGATCGCCTTGCATGCGGCGATTGCCGGGGGGGCCGATGTCTGCCTGATTCCGGAGATTCCGTACGACATCAACGTCGTCCTCGAAAAACTCAACAAACGATACAACTCGAAGAATCGCGGTTCGGCGATTATCGTCGTGGCCGAAGGGGCGATGCCGAAAGACGGGACGGTGCACGCGGCGGCGGCTACCGAAGTCGGGTACGAGAACGTCAGACTGGGGGGGATCGCTTACGACCTCAGCCGGCAGCTCAAGGCGGCAGGATTCGAACCGGATATTCGCGAGACGGTCTTGGGACATATTCAACGCGGGGGGGTACCGATCGCATACGACCGCGTTCTGGCGACCCAGTTCGGGGTCAAGGCTTTCGAATACGTCTTGGAAGGAAAATTCGGACACATGGTTTCGTACCGGCATCCGGATATTATCGCCGTACCGTTCGAAGAGGCGGTGGGACAGTGCAAATACGTGCGTCCGGACAGCGATATCGTGAAAACCGCCAGAGGGTGCGGGATTAGCTTCGGGGACTAATAATTGGATTGATCGCCTTGATCGGGGATTTTTACCTCGATTCGCATTTATTTTACTACATTCGGTCTGCGGTTTCTTTCATACGATCATGGAAGAAACCGCAGATTTTTTTTCGTTTTGCCATCCCCGGAAAAAGTCCTAAATTTGGGTATGATGAAAACCAATCGCCACTACCCTCTTCTACTGTTGAGCTTCCTGTTTCTGACCGTTTTCGGCACCGTCCGGCGCAGTCAGGCCCAATCGATCATCGAGACCGAAGCGCTGGAACCGTTCTCCACGCTGAGCATCGACGGCCCGATCAAAATCGAATTGATTCCGGCCGACGAAAACCGGTTGCAGATCATGCTTTGGGGGATCGACGCTAAGGGGATCAACTGGCGGGTGAAAAATTACACGCTCCGGGTTTCGACCCGGAAAGGACTCGTCAACAAACGGGCTTATGCCGATATCAAACTC
>JAIDFC010000245.1 GCA_029054535.1 Rikenella sp.
CCACCGACAGCGGAAAGAGCACCGAGCGCCGGCGATGTTGCTCGCCACCGCGCGGGGTGGCGGTGGCTCGCCCGCCCACAGGGCGGGATTTCCAAGCCTTTTCGCCCTTGCTTTGTCCGTCGCCCGCGGGAATCGGACTGCCTCTACCCTACCTACTTTGACCGCGCGCCCGCGGTGGGCGGGCAATGCTACGCATTGCTTGGGCCATCCGGCAACCCCAAAACCCGACAAAAGATGCGGCGTATCGCTTAAACCTGCGCTGAGACCCCGCAAAAACGCGGCGGGCAAGGGGCTGCCGTAATCAAGAACGCAAAAAACTGTAAAAGCCAGGCGAGAGGCTTCCGGTGTCAGGAATACGGAAAACTTGCAAAAGCCCCAAAAATCGTCAAAATTTCAGATAAAAATCCCGAGTCAAGAGTCGATACGCCTCGGTAAAAGTCCCCCGACCGTCTTCAATACAGAGTTTTTCGCGGACAATCGCCTCCCGCGGAGCACGGCTGAGCGCACATTCGACCGCTACCCGTTTGACCGGTTTTCGGGGCGCGCCGGATATTTCCAGCAATCGCCGTACGAAAAGCCCTCGGTCAGCCGCCTTGGCGATAAAGATTCCCGACTCCCGATACGGGAAAATCGCAGCGAAACGTCCGTTCGGTTTCAGCAAAGCGAGAACCGAACCGATCAGGTCGTCATACGGCAACATTTCGGCATGCCGAGCCGCCACACGTGCCGCACTGGGCCGAGCGACAACAGCAGTCGACACATCATTTCCCCTTCGGAAATCGGTTCCGGCCATAAAATAGGGCGGGTTCGAGACGATCAGATCGTACCGTTCTCCCGGATATTCCGCCGCATAGGTCTGGATCGGGTCCGTATGCACCCGCAACCGCGCCGCCCAAGGCGAAGCGGCAAAATTCCCGGCCGCTTCCGAAGAAGCCTCCGGATCGACCTCCACGGCGTCGATCGCCGCCGGTTCGGCAACGGAAGCCGTCCGCTGAGCCAACATCAACGCTATGACCCCCGTCCCCGTTCCGATGTCGAGCACCCGTTGCAAAGCATCCCCCAACGAGACCCAAGCGCCGAGCAACACCCCGTCCGTCCCCACCTTCATCGCCGCCCGCTCCTGGGTTACCGAGAACTGTTTGAATCGAAACGCATTGGTCTTTTGCATGAGCATACCCCCTCGCTGGAAAAAGAGATCAGTCGATCCGCCGAATCTGCGCCCCCAGCGCATTGAGCCGCCCGTCGATGTTCTGATACCCGCGGTCGATCTGGTCGATATTCTGAATGACGCTCCGTCCCTGCGCGCTCATGGCGGCGATCAACAACGCCACCCCGGCCCGGATATCCGGCGAGGTCATCGTGGTCCCCCGCAACCGAATCGCATGGTCGTGCCCGATCACGGTCGCCCGATGCGGGTCGCAGAGGATGATCTGCGCCCCCATGTCGATGAGTTTGTCGACGAAGAAGAGCCGACTCTCGAACATCTTTTGGTGAATGAGCACCGCCCCTTTGGCCTGTGTCGCCACCACCAGAAAGACCGACAACAGGTCCGGCGTCAGCCCCGGCCACGGCGCATCGGCGATGGTCATGATCGAGCCGTCGATAAAGCTCTCGATTTCGTAATGGTCCTGCTGCGGAATGTGGATGTCGTCGCCCCGCTGCTCGAACCGGATCCCCATCCGGGCGAACTGCTGCGGAATGATCCCGAGATCGTCGTACGACACGTTTCGGATGGTCAACTCCGACCGCGTCATGGCCGCCATCCCGATAAAACTCCCCACCTCGATCATGTCCGGCAGCATGGTATGTTCCGTCCCGCCGAGCGAGTCGACTCCCTCGATCGTGAGCCGGTTCGAGGCGATACCGCTGATCCGGGCCCCCATCCGGACCAGCATCCGACAAAGCTGTTGCAAGTAGGGTTCGCACGCCGCATTGTAAATGGTCGTCGTCCCCCGCGCCAGCACGGCGGCCATCACGATATTGGCGGTTCCCGTAACCGACGCCTCGTCCAACAGCATGTAAGCCCCACGGAGTTTCCGATCCGCGCCCGGCGCCGTTACGGTATAGAATTTCTGGTCGGTATCGAAGTCGAATTCGGCCCCCAGTTTCTGAAACCCGATAAAGTGCGTATCCAATCTCCGTCGTCCGATTTTATCTCCCCCCGGCTTAGGCATATAGGCCCGCCCGTACCGGGCCAGCAACGGTCCGGTGATCATCACCGACCCGCGCAATCGCGCGGCGGAGCGGCGAAACTCGTCGGTCTGCAAGTAGTCGAGATCGATCTCCCGGGCCTGAAAAGCATAACTCCCCGTCCCGAGCCGCTCGACCTCGACGCCCATAGCCTCCAGCAGGCGAATGAGTTGCATCACGTCCAAGATCTCCGGAATATTGTGTATGGTTACGCGTTCCGGGGTCAGCAACACGGCACAGATCACTTCCAATGCTTCGTTTTTGGCCCCCTGCGGGGTGATCTCGCCGCTGAGGCTGCATCCTCCGGTTACTTCAAATGTCGCCATAGGTCGTTCGGTATTTCAATAATGATATCGTATGTTGTGTTTTTTCTTCGTAATGACTGTGTCCCGGCTCCGGGCCGTCGCGAATCAGGCTCCGGTACGTTGTGTTACGTCGGCTGTTACGGTCTCTGTTGGTCGTCGTCCCTGACAGGCAGCCACGCCTGTAACTTGCTTTTTCACTACAACGCAGCCAGCCCGAATCACAGTTACTACCGTTCGTACGGTTTTCAGACGCGTTGACTCCAGGAATAGGGAGGTGCCGCTGGGCACTCCAACCGGGCTGTGTCTACCTCAATAACGGCCTGCCGATTACCTGCCGGACGAGCCGACTTTCGCCTCGATCTCCCCATGACAGACCGGAGCCACCCCACGCGACGGGCTGCAAGCATCCCGCCCTGACCCCGGGCTGTTCTATGCGAAGAAAACTTCGTCCTCGAGCGCGCGGACCAGCCGCCCCCCCCGGCTGGCAACACTGCTCGGCATAAACCGCAATCGCAGATTGCGCGGCCCGTCGCCATCCCCCGCGACGGGCTGCAACGTTCGCTACGCTCACTTGAGCCCGCGCTGGCGCCGGTCTTGTTCTATTCGAAGCCATCCGTTTCCGCCGGGAGAAAATTTTCCTCTCGGGGGAAGTTAACGCACTCCCTCTAACCCGCTCGAGCCGCGGAGGCTCATCCTTTTTGGTATGCCCCAAAAAGGATGCAAAAAACGCATCCAAGGAGGCTACGCCCCCTTGGCAATCCCCCCTTCCCTTTCGGCAGTCGACGCATCGCTGACAACCGCGCCTGCAGGGTGCGCGGATCGCCACCGTTGCGCCTCATTCGGCCTGTCGCCCACCCCTTTCTCCAAACAAACTCCCGGCTGGAGTGCCCAGCGGCACCATTGACTCCGGGAATGGGGAGAGGTGTCGCTCGGCATCCGAAAAGTGAAGTTTACTCGGAAAACTTACCGCTGGCGGCGACCGCTTTACCTGGGCTCAACAACC
>JAIDFC010000246.1 GCA_029054535.1 Rikenella sp.
CCGACACGCATACCGACAAAATAACACCCCAAGAGAGAACCCCCAATCCAACAACCAATCAATACATTATGAAAAAGAAATTCATCTGCACCGTCTGCGGTTACATCCACGAAGGAGACGAAGCGCCGGAATTTTGCCCGCAGTGTAAACAACCGAAAAGCAAATTCAAAGAGTACGTCGAACAGGAAGGCGGTCTGCACTTCGTCGACGAGCATGTGATCGGCGTGGCCAAAGGCGTAGATGCCGAAGTACTCGAAGGGTTGAAAGCGCACTTCGCGGGCGAATGCACCGAAGTGGGGATGTACCTCGCTATGAGTCGCCAGGCCGATCGCGAAGGGTATCCGGAAATCGCCGAAGCCTTCAAACGCTACGCGTGGGAAGAGGCCGAACACGCTGCGAAATTCTGCGAACTGCTGGGCGAAGTGGTCTGGGATACCAAAACCAACGTCAAAGCGCGGATGGAAGCCGAAGCCGGAGCGTGCGAAGACAAAAAACGGATCGCTACCCGGGCCAAAGAACTGGGGTTGGACGCTATCCACGACACGGTACACGAAATGTGCAAAGACGAAGCCCGGCATGGCAAAGGCTTCGAAGGACTCTTCAACCGCTACTTCAAAAAGTAGTTTTCTTATTATCGGCAGGGCAATTTTGTCTTTTGGCTTACAAAATCGCCTCTTAAAAGCGTTCGGATCGACCTGTTTGCTGGCCGATCCGAACGTTTTTTATTACAATCCGTCTTCTTGCCCGGAGCGGTTCGCGAGATTTATTTTCTTTGGGAACGACTGCGCAGTATTGGTTTTCGCTGTATTGACTCCGACTGTCCCGCGGGCGACAGCAAGAACGCGCGGCATCTTTTGACTGCCGGATGACTTCGGCAATGCGTAGCATTGCAAGCCCGCCGCGGGCACGCGGGGCCGCGCGGCCTGAGCGCGTCTGACACGGTTTCCCGTCGCCCGCCCGCCTAAGAGGGGAATTTCGCTCGTTTTGCGGAAGCAAAATCGAGATGAAATTCCCGCGGGCGACGCGCCCACAGGGCGTTTTATTTTGGGTTCTCTCGGCCTTAGTTGGCACCCGCGCGCGACTGCTGGAGTAGGAAATCGTTCAAAAGCGTGAATCGCTTTTGAACAGGATTTCCGCCAGCGCGCGGACAAACACAGTTTTTTAGGGGAAAGTCCGACGCCGGCGGAGCAGCCAGTGAACGAAGTGAACTTGGCGCCCTCCGCATGGAGCGGCGTCGATCGCGCGACCAGAGGTCGCGGTTTATAGCCAAGCTGCGAATCATTCATCGCGCGGACAAAGACATTTTGGAATTAAAAGGGCCGGAGGTTGCGAAGCCCGCCGAGCGCCAGCGAGAAAACGCGGGCCTTCGCGTGGCGAAGCTCCGGCCCGTCCTGGTGAGATCACGGAAGATCTTCGCGTGCGATAACGACCGTCCCGCGCGCCTTGCAGGCGCGGTTCATTGTGAAGAATGAATACGTTCTTGCCTATTGCGATTCGCGCGCGGTTGTCGGCGATGCGTCGACTGCCGAAAGGGAAAAGGGGGGATTGTCAAGGGGGCGTAGTCCCCTTGGATGCGTTTTTTGCATCCTTTTTGGGGTATACCAAAAAGGATGAGCCTCCGCGGCTCGAGCGGATTAGAGGGAATACATCAACTTTCCCGAGAGGGCGATTTCTCCCGGCGGAAACGGATGGCTTCGAATAGAACAAGACCGGCGCCAGCGCGGGCTGCGGGCCGAGCGCTCGTAGAGCGCGGTTGTTTGTGTATAGGGAAAGCCCGGAGCCAGTGCGGGCTGCACGCCCATCGGTCGCGGTTTTCTTCACATAGAACAGCCCGGAGGGTCAGTGCGGATTTTTCGGAGCGAACTCTAGCATTCGAGTGCCGAGCGGCACCAGCCCGTCGCAAGGGGTGGCTCCGGGCTGTCATGGGGAGATCGTGAAAGAATTTGCTCGGCTCGCCTGGCAAGCAATCGGCAAGCCGTTGTCAGGGCAGTGGTACACCCGGGTAAGCCAACAAAACGCCGATCGGCCCCTCTCCCTATTCCTGGAGGCAACGCGTCTGAAAACCGTACGAACGATGGTAGTTGCTATTTTGGCCGATCCCGCCATAGTAGAAGTCCAAACTGTAGGCGTTGGAATTACCCACAGGAATCGTTGACAACCAGCCGTATCCGTGGCCGCCGACAACCCGCAGTAACCCGTTGCTATAATCGCGGAGGCCCGGAGCCGGGTAAAACAAAAAGCGCCGCCGAGTACTCCAACCGGTCTTGCCGGTAGAGATGATCGGTTCGCGTGCCGAGCAGTCCCCTCGATTTATGCCGGTTTCTCGATGGTAGACGAAGAAAAATCGACAAAAAAAACGAAGAGCAGGCGAATTGCATGATCTTTGCAAGAGACGGTCTCGGTATTTGATTCTATTTTAACGAAAAACATCGATCCAGTTATGAAAAAGTTGATTCTCAGTTTGTTGGTCGGTTTCGCCCTTTATGCGACCGCTTGTGCCGATTCCAAACCCGTGGTGATTCGGACCGCCGATTTGCCCGCTTCGGCTCAGAATTTTCTGAAGAAGCACTTTTCGACCCTGACGGTCAATCAGGTAACGGTCGAAAACAAACTCTTCGGGAAGGAATACGAAGTGAAATTGGCTGGCGGTGCCGAGATCGAGTTCGACAAGAACGGCGATTGGACCAAGATCGACTGCCAGCGGAACGCGCTTCCTGAGACGGCGGTTCCGGCCAAGATCCTGGAGTACGTCAAGCAGAACCATCCGAACCATTTCGTTTCCTCTATCGAACGGGAAGACGACGGCGAATACGACGTCGAGATCCGCGACCTGCAGCTCGACCACGAGATGGATCTGGTCTTCGACAGTCGGTACGATTTTCTGCGGATCGACTGATCCCCGTAACCGAACGGGACTCGAACCGAAGAGGGACTCGACCAGATTCCTCTTCGGTCTCTTTGCGTTTAAAATCGCTCGTAAAATCGACCGGGACGGGAAAACTCCCCGAATAAATGCTATCTTTGAGGGTTGAAACAACACACGTTTTCACGCTATGCAGACTATCAAACGGATCTTTCCGCTCGTCGTCGTGCTGTTGCTCGGCACGGCCGTTCGTCATACCGCCTCGGCCCAGGGATTCTACTGGGGGCCTCGGGCGGGTCTCAATGTCAGCACGCTGACCAAAACCTCGTACTCGAAGGCGCGGGCCAGAGCCAACTTCGGGTTGATGGCCGGCTACAAGATCAATGACCTGATCGGGGTGCAGGCCGAGGCGCTGTACTCCATGCAGGGGAGCAAGATGACCAATAAGGACGACGTCTTCTCGTACAACTATGTGAAAGTTCCGTTGTTGGCCAAGATTTTTTTGATCGGCGGGCTCAATATCGAGGCCGGGGTTTCGTTCGACTGGCTCGTTCGGGCGCAGCACCGGTGGACCAGCAAGGACTACACCGGCGGAGAAAGCTCCGAAGACTATGCCACCGTCAGCCACAGCCAGAACCTGCTGAAAGACAGCCGACGGTTCGACCTCTCGATACCGGTGGGGATCAACTATCAGTTCTCCAAACTGTTCGATATCGGGGTCAGGTACGACATCTCAACCATACGCACCGCTGAGGATTCTCAGAATCGCGCCAAGAACAGCAACTGGTCGGTGAGCGTCGGCTTGCGCTTCTAAGGCCGGTTTCGTGTGCGGGGACTCCTTTTTTACACCCGAAATTCTTCTAAAACATCGATTGATTTATGAAAAAGATGCTTGCCGGCCTGTTGTTCGCCGGATTGTTTTTTACGGCGTGCGGCGGGCGAACGGAGCGCGTGAAGGTCGACATCGAAGGGCTGACCGACGATAGCCTGATCTGTTCTTACTTCACGCCGGCCACCGTTCGCGACCGGGGGGATATGACGACCTTCCTGGTGGGGGGCGAGAAACGCGACGGGCGGACTGAGTTTTCGATCGACTTGCCGAACGACGATCACGTCTATCGGATTTTCCTCGCGCCGCAGAGTTTCACGGGCGACGGGCCGAAACAGAGCATCGAGTTTTATCTGACTCCGGGCGAACGGATCGAAATTCAGGCTGTGTATGAACCGAAAACCAAAGCGATCGAGTATACGTTGGTCGGGTCGGAGGCCCAACAACGGTGGCGCGAGAGCGAACAGGCCTTGGAGCCGACCCGTCTGCGGCTCGAGATGCTCAGCCTGACGGCTCGCATGATCTCTCCCGACCGGCGCACCGAAAGCGACACCGTGGTTCGCGAGATCCAACGGCTCTCGGATAGCATTCGCCGCTTCAAGGAGGATTACATCACGGCGCATCCGACCGATCCGGCGGCGGCTTACCACCTGATCTCGTTGGCGGACGCCCGGGGCTTCGACAGCTTGTACCGTCGGCTCGATCCGAGTGTGCAGCAGGGCGGATTGCGCGAATGGATGGACCTGCAGCTCGAACTGTTGGGTAAGCAGCAGGCCGCAGAACAGGCACGCGAGGCGGTGGTTGCGGGGAATGTCGCGCCGGACTTCACGTTGCCTACGGTGGAGGGTAAGGACTTTACTCTGTCGTCGCTCTACGGCGGCGGGAAATATATCGTCATCGACTTCTGGGGAACCTGGTGCGGCTGGTGCATGAAGGGGATGCCGGCCATGAAGGAGGCCTACGGAAAGTACAGTACGGCGGTCGAGTTCGTCGGGATCGACTGCGGCGACAAGGAGGAGGTGTGGCGGCGAACGGTCGAGAAACAGGCGCTGCCGTGGATCAATGTCCGGTCGGCGGACGACGAGGTGGCGATGCGTTTCGGGGTCGAAGGGTTCCCGACCAAACTCATCCTCGATCCTAACGGAGAGATCGTGGCGCGTTACACGGGCGAGGATCCGGCTTTCTACACCAAACTCGACTCGGTCGCCAATAAACAATAACGTTTTGTTTCGCGCAGAGGGGGGCCCGGCGATGTATGTACGCATCGCTGGGGCTCGGTATTCGGACCGGGCCGTGGCTACATCCGTAAGGGCAGTATCCTCGAACCCCGCTATGCGCGCCGAAACCGAAAAAGAAATTAACCTGATCGATGAATCATTGAATCTTCCGGTGCGCAAAACGGCTTTCTTTCGGCAATTTATGCGAAACAAGGGTAATATTTGATACACAATAGTTTATAGTCATGCAATTCACAGCAGAGTTGATCGCCGGTTACCTCGGCGGTACGGTAGAGGGCAACCAAGCCGCCGCCGTTTCGTCCGTAGCCAAGATCGAAGAGGCGAAAGCCGGAGATCTCGTATTCCTTTCGAATCCGAAGTACGAGGAGCATATTTATCGAACCGGTGCGACGATTGCGATCGTGAACAGCGATTTTCAGGCACAGCATGCGTTGCCGGAGGGATTGACCCTCGTTCGGGTCGAGAATGCGTATAAGGCGTTTGCGTCGTTGCTCGATTTGTACGTGGCTAATAAGCCGAAGAAGCAGGGGATTAGTTCGCTTGCATTCGTCCATCCGACCGCGACAGTGGGCAAGGATGTTTACATCGGCGAGTATGCGGTGATCGGCGAGCATGCGGTGGTGGGCGACGGGGCGGAGATTTGGCCGCAGGCGTATGTCGGCGACCGGGTGCGGATCGGGCAGGGGGCGAAACTCTATCCGGGGGTCAAGGTCTACGAAGATTGCGTGCTGGGCGACCGGGTTACGGTGCACGGCGGCACGGTGATCGGGGGCGACGGGTTCGGCTTTGCGCCGACCGAGGATGGGTCGTTCCAGAAGATTCCTCAGATCGGCAACGTGGTGGTCGAGGCGGATGTCGAGATCGGCTCGAACTGTTCGATCGATCGCGCGACGATGGGCTCCACACGGATCTGCCGCGGGGCGAAGCTCGATAACCTGATCCAGGTGGCTCACAACGTGGTGATCGGCGAAAATACGGTGATGGCGGCTCAGGTGGGGATTGCGGGGTCGACGAAGGTGGGGCGGAATGTCATGATG
>JAIDFC010000247.1 GCA_029054535.1 Rikenella sp.
GGTCGGAGCGAACGACTTCGCTTCGATGGAGGAGGTGCTCGGGCGACGCTACGGTCGGCTTCTGGAGGAGAACCTGCCGCTCCCGGACCTGATCGTGATCGACGGGGGCAAGGGGCAGCTTTCGTTCGCCCTCGCGGCGCTCGAGAAGCTGGGCCTCCGCGGACGGGTCTCGGTCATCGGGCTGGCCAAACGGATGGAGGAGGTCTACTTCCCGGGCGATCCCTATCCGCACTACTTGGACAAAACGGGCGAATCGCTCCGGATCCTGATGCACATCCGCGACGAAGCGCACCGATTCGGCATCACGTTCCACCGCCAAAAACGGTCGATCAACTTCCTGAAATCGGAACTCGAAAACGTCCCGGGGCTGGGCCGGACGTCGATCGACCGGCTCCTGAAACGCTACCGCACGCTCGCTCGAATGGCCCGAACGCCGGAAGCGGAACTCGCCGAGTCGATCGGTCCGCAGCGGGCGCGGATCCTGCTTGACTACCTTGCAACCAAATCGTTCTGAAATTTAATTTCGGTGAAGAAGAGCGACATATCGCGGTTGTCGATAAAAAATTTCGTGGGGAAAGAAAAAAAACATATCTTTGCACCCGTAACCGGTCGAAAGGTCGGGTTACAGACGGCTCCGTAGTTCAATGGATAGAATTTCAGATTCCGGTTCTGACGATATGGGTTCGAATCCCGTCGGGGTCACAATCAAGGTGTTGCACGTCCTGCTTCTCGATTCTTTGCGATGAGAGGCAGGACGTCTCTTTTTGGCGGAGGTCGGGGGCGATGATCGTGCAGACCGGGGAGCGCCTGCCGAGAATCGCTTGCGTAGAGAGAAAACGCGTAGAAAGAAAATAGATGTTTCGCATTTTCGGAATCATGTGTCTGGGGGCGGCGGTCGGGTGGATCACTCGTCGGGCGACCTTGCCGCGTCGGGTTGCCCGACGAACCGTTACGATCGCTATTTTGGCCTTGATGCTCTTTCTCGGGGTCGAGGTCGGCGGAAACGAGCTTGTGGTCCGGTATCTCGGAACGATCGGTCTGACAGCCGTGTTGCTCGGGGCGGGGACTGTCGGCGGGACACTCGTAGCGGCCAAGGTGGTGTGGCGGTACGGTTTTCGATCGGTGGCGCCGAAAGCGGCGGGCGATTCGGGATCGACACACGCGGCGATGCAGGAGGCCGACGAAGCCTCGACAGGCGGAGGTAGTCGGTTCAGCCTGGTGATCGTCGGAACGTTCGCTGCGGGGGTCGCGCTGGGCGGGACTACTCCGGCGGCGGAGTGGGTCGGTGTGTGGCCGTTGACGATGTGGGCGTTGTATCTGTTGATGCTGGCCGTCGGGATCACGATCGGCAGCGATGCGGCGACGCTGCAAAGTCTCGTGCGGCAGCCGCGAAGGACGTTGTGGGTGCCGGCGGCGACCATTCTCGGTTCGTGGGCAGGAGTCTCGGCTGTGTGGGGAGTTTTGCGACTCGTCGGTGTTGGTCGGGGATTGGGGTGGGCCGAGGCGATGGCCGTAGGATCCGGACAGGGGTATTATTCGCTTTCGGGAGTGCTGTTGGGCGAGATGTGCGGACCGGAGATCGGAACCGTCGCTCTGTTGGCCAATATCGTACGCGAAATGTTGACCGTCGTAGGGGCAGGGTGGATGGTGCGACGCTTCTCGCCTCTCGGTCCGATTTGCTCGGGCGGAGCTACTGCGATGGATGTCTCGCTGCCCGGAATCTTGCGCCACTGCGGACCGCAGTATCTGGCGGTGGCTTTGTTCCAGGCGGTCATCGCCGACCTTTCGGTGCCGTTCATCGTGCCGTTCTTTGCCGGGATGGCTGTCTGATGGGGCTTTTTTCGTCGGACGGCGACCGAAAAACCGCTATCTTTGTTCGCATATGAACATCATCGACATCCTGGTTTGTCTTACCCTGCTGTTGTGTGTCTGGAGCGGCTGGCGCAGCGGGATTCTCGTTCAGTTGAGCGGCATCGTCGGCATTGTGGTCGGCGCGTGGGTCGCTTATCGGTTTTCGCACGCCATCGGTCGGCGTCTCGACCTGGAGGAGCTGCCTTCCGAGGTTCTTTTCGTCATCGTACTCGTCGGGGTGCTGATCTGTGTTATCCTGCTTTGCCGCCTCGTTACGCGTCTGATGCAGGCCGGGGGGCTGGCCGGACCGTTGCGTGTGCTTGGGGGGGCGTTTGCCGTGGCTAAAGGTGCGTTGCTGCTGGGACTGGCGTTGGTGGCGGTGGAGGCGGCCGTGCCGTGGCTGTCGGAAACGAATCGGGCCTCGTTCAGCCGTACGCTGAAAGAGGCCCGTAGCTATGCCTTATTGAAAGGCGTTGGGGACTATGTTTTTCCGTATATCGTCAGCGGCGTGAAAACCGCCGTCGATCTCTACCCGACCACCGATCCGACCGGTGATTCGGCTTCATCGTCGGCGACAGGCGCCACGATCGACAAAGCCCCAGAAGGAGACTCCGCCATGAGGATCATCCCTTGAGACTCGATCCCGCGCAGCATCCGCGGCGCGAGGTTCACCAATACCAGGACCTGTTTCCCCACCATCTCCTCGGCCGAGAAGTGTTCGGCGATCCCCGAGACGATCGTCCGAGTGTCCAGTCCCGTATCGACCGTCAGTTTCAGCAGTTTCTTCGTCTTCGGCACCGGCTCCGCGGCGATGACTTTCGAGACGCGAATATCCATTTTCGCAAAATCCTCGAACTGTACCACCTCCTCCTTGGCAGGAGCGGCCGTGGCATTGGCCGCCGCATTCGCCGCTTTGGTTGCCTCCAGCTTGGCCAGTTGCGCCTCGACCACCGAATCTTCGATCTTCTCGAACAGCAGCTCCGCCTGGCCCAGCTCATGTCCCGCCTCGAGCAAGGTCATGCAGCCGATGTTTTCCCACTTCAACGCCGCCTGAGGCAGGCGCAGCATCGCGCGTAGTTTGACCGCCGTGAACGGCAGGAACGGTTCGGCGGCGATCGCCAGCGACGCCGTGATCTGCAACGCGACGTTCAGGATCGTCGCCACCCGCGCCGGATCGGTCTTAATGACTTTCCACGGCTCCGTATCCGCCAAGTATTTGTTCCCCAACCGCGCGAGGTTCATCATCTCTTTCAACGCCTCGCGGAAGCGGTAGTTTTCGATGTTCTGCTCTATAGCCGCCTTGATGACCGGCAGCTGCTCGATCGTCTCGCGATCGTAGTCCGTCAGTCCCGCAGTCGCGTCCACCGCCGGAACCTTACCCCCGAAGTACTTGTGCGTCAACACCAACGCCCGGTTCACGAAGTTCCCGAAAACGGCCACTAATTCATTGTTGTTCCGAGCCTGGAAATCGCGCCACGTGAAGTCGTTGTCTTTGGTCTCCGGCGCGTTGGCGCACAGCACGTACCGCAACACATCTTCCTTCCCCGGAAACTCGTCGAGGTATTCGTGCAGCCATACGGCCCAGTTCCGCGAGGTGGAGATCTTGTCGTTCTCGAGGTTCAGGAACTCGTTGGCCGGGACGTTCTCCGGCAAAATAAACCCGCCGTGTGCCTTGAGCATCGACGGGAAGACGATGCAGTGGAAGACGATATTGTCCTTTCCGATAAAATGGACGAGCTTCGTCTCTTCGTCCTGCCAATAGGGTCTCCACCCTTCCGCATCGCCCCGCGCGGCGAAGAGGTCCTTGGTGGCTGAGATATAGCCGATCGGCGCGTCGAACCACACGTACAAGACCTTCCCCTCCGCCCCCTCGACCGGCACGGGAATCCCCCAGTCCAAATCGCGCGACACGGCTCTGGGTAAGAGCCCCCCGTCCAGCCAGCTCTTGCACTGCCCGTAGACGTTGGTTTTCCAGACCTCCTGCTCGCCGCCGTTCTCCGCCCCGTGCTGTTTCAGGATCCACTCCCGCAGAAAGGCTTCGTACCGATCCAACGGCAGGAACCAGTGCTTGGTCTCCCGCATCACCGGCGTCGCGCCGGTAATGGCAGATTTCGGGTCGATCAGCTCAGTCGGCGACAGGGTCGAACCGCACTTCTCGCACTGGTCGCCGTACGCCCCCTCGCTGTGGCACCGCGGACAGGTCCCCGTGATGTACCGGTCGGCCAGGAACTGCTGCGCTTCTGGGTCATAGTATTGCTCGGTGGTCTGTTCGATAAAGTCTCCCTGCTCGTAGAGCTTCCGAAAGAAGTCCGAAGCGGTCCGCGCATGGGTCTCGCTGCTGGTCCTGGAGTAAATATCGAAGCTGATCCCGAACCGTTCGAAAGCATCCTTGATAATGCCGTGATACCGGTCTACCACTTCCTGAGGCGTAATGCCCTCTTTCTTGGCCTTGATGGTGATCGGAACGCCGTGTTCGTCGGACCCGCAAATGGAAATGACGTCTGCTCCCCGACCTCGCAGGTAGCGCGCATAAATATCCGACGGCACGTAAACGCCGGCCAGGTGGCCGATATGCACCGGTCCGTTCGCGTACGGCAGGGCCGAGGTAATCAGATATCGTTTCGGTTGTTTCATGAGTGTTAGCTTTGGAATAACCACAAATATAGGGTTTTTTCCGTTTTTCCGTGTTGTTCGGGTACACGAAGCGGGCCTCCTCTCTTCCCCTGCCGGAAAAGAGAGGAGGCCCGCTCTCCGAATCATCTCTGCGGATAAGAATCTACCGCTCCTTGTACCGTTCGATCTGCCGCTTCACCGCGTCCACGCACAAGTCCACCGACTCTTCGAAAGTCCGGCTGCGCCGTTCGGCCACCAGCTCGTTCCCTGGCACGAACAGTTTCAACACCGCCACTTTATTCCCCGCTTCGTCGTCCTTGTCGAGCTTCAGCGTAACCTCCGCTCCCGTACTGTTGTCGATCATACGGTCCAGTTTGCTCACCTTATGCTGTACGAAATCGAGCAATTTCTGGTCTGCGTCGAATTTCACGGATTGGATCTGAATGTTCATAATCTGGTCCTCCTTCGTTAGAATTAATCTTTGGTGTGTAAAAGCGCCCTCGGATGGGCGTTGTTATAGGTCTCTTTCAAGG
>JAIDFC010000248.1 GCA_029054535.1 Rikenella sp.
GGGAGCCTCCCGATGACCGAGAGAACGGGGGTAAGAAACGGGGAAACCGGACAGAACCCCTTACCCGCCCGCATGCGCACCGATCGTCGTCGCGCCGCCCAAACCGCGACTACTTCCGAACACCCTGAGCCCGCTACTTTCTCTCGCCGAATGGCCGATACCCCCCCCGGTGGCCCCGGCTCCGGGCCTCCGCCACTACAATTCCGGAACGTTATATTACGTCGGACGAACCGGGTGTAGCTGGTCATCGACGATTACAGAAAGTGGCACCTATTTCCTGGACTTTCTCTATACCGGTGTCAGCCCGAATTATAACAGTCTCTACCGTGCGTACGGTCGTCCGTTGCGTTGCCTCCAGGAATAGGGAGGGGTACCGCTCGGCACTCGAAAATTGGAGTTTGCTCACCACGAGTATACTCCCCGGCTCCGGGCTACCGCCACGCGCGCTCTGGGATGTTGTATGATGTTGGAGGCAACGGGTACAGTTGGGCGTTGACCGTTACGAGCGACTACGCGTGCCGTTTGAACCTCGCCTTTAATACAACGGTCCCGAGCGACTACGGTTACCGAGCACACGGTCTTCAGACGCGTTGCCTCCAGGAATAGGGAGGGGTACCGCTCGGCACTCGAAAATTGGAGTTTGCTCACCACGAGTATGCTCCCCGGCTCCGGGCTTCCGCGGCAGCGGCTACGGAACCGGTACATTGTACGGTGTTGGCAACTACGGACTCAGTTGGTCGTCGTCCGCCTCGGACGGCTATGTCTACTATCTGGAGTTCGGTTACAGCAGAATCGTTCCGAATCGTTTTGACTACTGTTCGCACGGTTTTCAGTTGCGTTGCCTCCAGGAATAGGGAGAGGGGCCGCTCGGCACTCGAGAACCGGAGTTTGCTCTGCAAGCCTCCGCTGGCTTTCCGCCCTTCTTTATTCCAGAACGTCTTTGATCGCACCTCCTTTTATACGA
The DNA here is from genome assembly GCA_029054535.1 of Rikenella sp. GTDB lineage: Bacteria > Bacteroidota > Bacteroidia > Bacteroidales > Rikenellaceae > Rikenella. The sequence goes on from JAIDFC010000248.1 coordinate 965, forward strand.
GCCGCCGACAGCGGGAAACCTTTGGGACCGAGACTGCTAGTAAAACACCCGAAGGGTGCGCCACCGCGCAGGGTGGCGGTGGCTCGCCCGTCCGCTGGACGGGATTTCCAAGTATTTGCACCCTTACTTTGTTCATGCGCCTGGCAATTCGGTTAGAATCACCATAAACCGCACCCAAAGGGTGCGCGGGCCGGAGCTTCGCCCCGCGAAGGCCCGCTATTTCTCGCTGACGCGCGGCAGGCCTCGCAAGCTCCGACCCGAATCATCCAAAACTGGGTTTGACCGCGCCGAGCGATTCATGAAGACTCGCAGCAAACCGCCTTCGACCGCGCTGAATGATCTGCAGTTTCACTATAAACCGCGCTCTACGAGCGCGCGGTCCGGCGCCACCCCCGGCGACGGACGCAACTTCTCGCGGTGCTCGTTTGCGACTGCGCTGGCACCGAACCGAGGCCGCTAAAAATCCGCCTCTGTCATCGCCCGCGGGAATTTCATAAAGATTTCGCCATCAGCGAAACTTTTGAAATTCCTCTTCAAACGGGCGGGCGAAAGGCTTTTCTCTTGAAACAATATTTGACCGCGCGCCTGGGGAAATCATTCCCGATAAACTCTTCGTTTATCGGTTTGATTTCCCTCTTTAGGCGGGGCGCGCGTTTCTCAAGTGTCGCCCGCGGAAATTTCATCTCGATTTTGCTCTCGCAAAACGAGCGAAATTCCCCTCTTAGGCGGGCGGGCGACGGGGCTGTCCGACTGCCCTGCGCGGGCGGCGTCCGGGTGGTCCCGGCGGGACGAGCGATGTTGCGCATCGCTATAATATTCTAAAAAACAGTCTCTGACCGCGCGCTGGCGGAAATCTCGCGAGATCCGACAATCTTTTTTCCATTTTATTTGCTATCTTCGGTCGGAAAAACCACAACAAAACATCATCAGAAATGACAACCAACCAATTCACCCGAATCTTTTGGACCGTACTCGTTTGGGGAGGCCTCTTGTCGAGCGTTTCATGCGGCTCGTCGACGACAGACAAAGCCACAGCCGACTCTTCGGAACTTCGAGCGATGACCTTCAACATCCGCTATGCGAATCCGGACGACGGTCCCGACTACTGGGACCACCGGCGGGAAGCCGTGGTACGGATGGTGCGCGAGGTTCGTCCGGACGTGATGGGCATCCAGGAAGGACTGGTGCAACAGGTAACGTATCTCGACTCGGCATTGAGTTCCTATTCTTATGTGGGCGTCGGTCGCGACGACGGCCGCGAAGCCGGCGAATACGCCGCGATCTTCTATAACGACTCGTTGTATACGGCGACGGAGAGCGGCCATTTTTGGTTGAGCGAGACGCCCGACACCGCAGCGTTGGGTTGGGATGCCGTGTGCATTCGCATCGCGACGTGGGCCAAGCTTCGGGAAAAGGCGACCGGTCGGGACTTTTTGGTATTCAACACCCACTTCGACCACATCGGAGTGATCGCTCGACAGGAGAGCGCGAAACTGCTGTTGGATCGCGTCCGGACGTTTGGCGACTCGATTCCGACCCTGATCATGGGCGACTTCAACTTCCCGGTCAGCGACCCATCTTTGGCTCCGCTGGTGAACGCCCCGACCTTCTGCGAAGCACGCCAGGCTGCGAAGACGAAACCGCAGGGCGACTCGTTACCCGAGGTAACCTACCGCGGCTTCGGCCACGGCGAGACGGGCGAACTGATCGACCATATCTTTTGCCAAGGCTTCGAGCCTCAGACCTACGAGATCATTACGTCAGGCTACGGCGTACCTTACCTGTCGGACCACATGCCGGTGGTAGCCGTTTTGCGGTACTGAGGGCGAGCCTCCGGAACGCCGGCATCGGGATCGCTCCCCTCCTCCCGAAGGGGATGACAAAAAAATGCAACACACGGCACATTCCATTCAATAATGGCTCGTTTTTTGCTACATAACCGAGACAAACGATTGAACACAGAAACTTTTAGTTCTAACATTCAAAAAGATCGACGTTATGAGCAAAAAGAAGAGCGTACGCGGCACGCGTACCGAACAGAATCTGCTGAAAGCCTTTGCCGGCGAATCCCAGGCCTGGGAACGCTACACGATTTTCGGGAAAGTCGCTCGCAAGGAGGGTTACGAAATCATTGCGGACTTCTTCGACGAGACGGCCCGTAACGAACAGCGGCACGGCAAAATCTACTTCGAGTTCCTGGAGGGAGGTATGCTGGAGATCACGGCCTCTTATCCGGCCGGGAAGATCGGGACCACGGCCGAAAATCTGAAACAAGCCGCCGAAGGCGAACACGACGAAGGACACGTGATGTACCCTGAATTTGCGAAGATCGCCGACGAAGAGGGTTTTCCGGAAATCGCCGCCAAATTCCGTATGATCGCCGCCATCGAGAAAGATCATGAATCGCGTTATGAGAAACTGTTCGAGACACTCAACGCCGGCGAGATCTTCGAGAAAGAGAAGCCCCAGGCATGGCGGTGCAAAGTCTGCGGCCACGTGCATCGCGGCAAGGAAGCCCCGGATAAATGTCCGGTTTGCGACCATCCGCAAGCATTTTTCGAGATCATGGACGATAAATTTTAGACGTTCTCATTATCTTTTCCGAGTCCGCCGACAGTCGATTCTGTCGGCGGACTCTTCGTTTGTGGTCCACTGTCCGACCGCGCGATCCGCAACCCGGGGAGCTACTATATTTGGAACGTGAACCGAGACTGGACCGCGCCGGAAAACAGCTCACTGTGGCAGGACGAGGTAAAGACCCTCTTCGATCCCTGCCCCTCGGGCTGGCGAGTGCCTCGAAGCGGCGAAGCGGACGACCCGTCGAATCCGTGGCGTGCTTTTACCGATGCAAACGGCGTTTGGATCGGCTCAGACGCAGCGGATGCGGCATCGGGTTATCGTTGGAGTTCTCCGCAGACGATCGGAGGCTCGTCCTGGTATCCGACAGCTCCTCGACGATACTATACGAAGGGGGATTTTCAGACCGGGGCCGGGTTCTGCATTACCACCACAATCGTCGCCGACATCGCCTCTGCGAACCATTTCGTTTACAGCCCGACTTTCGTACGTCCTTTTGAGTCCCACTCTCGCGCACACGCCCATTCGGTCCGTTGCGTTCGGGAGTAATCGCGGGGTTCCGGGGGAGCCTCCCGATGACCGAGAGGACGGGGGTAACAATGATGCCGCTCGGCATTTTCTCTATCGGCAGGCTATGCCCGAACGGGCAATAAAAGCTCGGCGGGCGCGGCTCCGGGCTACCGCCACGCATATGACGGTACGTTGTGGCGCGTCGGCTATCATGGAGCTAGTTGGTCATCATCATCATCTGATTCCCAAGTCTATTATTTGCGTTTTCTTTCCAGTGAAATTACAGCGATTAATTATCATAACAACCGTGGGTACGGTTTTCAGTCGCGTTGCCTCCAGGAATAGGGAGAGGGGACGCTCGGCATCCGAAAAGTGAAGTTTACTCGGAAAACTTACCGCTGGCGGCGACCGCTTTACCTGGGCTCAACAACC
>JAIDFC010000249.1 GCA_029054535.1 Rikenella sp.
GGATAAGGTAGAGGGGGCGGGACGGCTTTTTTCTCCGCTCGGTCGACGGTGGTCGGGCGAAAGAAAAAAGAGGGGGCCCGTTCTCGGAAAATGCAGGAAATGACGCCTCAGCAGAACATTCGATGCAGAGAAATATCCATTCAGATCGGTCTGAATGGATTTTCTTTTGTCGTCTTCGACCTCGATCCGACGGGGTTCGGGGGGGAGGCGATCGTACGTTCGGTGGCCTACCGGGATACCGATATGGCTTCGATCCTGGTCAGCGAACCGATGCTCACGGCGATCGATCCGCCGATGGGACGGGTTTTCGTGGGGTGCGCTACGGATAACGTCCTCTTGGTGCCCCAGCTCCTGTTCGAGCCGGAAAGGGCCGAGCAATATTTGACGGCGGCCAATATGTATGTGCCCGAGATGACCACCTTGTCCAATAACTTGCTGTCGGCTCAGGCGGCGGCGGTCTGGCAGGTCGATGCCGGGTTGGCCGCAGGGTTGTTGCAACTCTATCCCGGGGCGCTGTTCTATCATCCGTTGCTGTTGGAGCTCGATGCGACGCCGGCCGGGTGCGTACAGGCGATTCTAGACGGCGAACTGGTGCATTTGACAGTCTGTCATGATCGGTTGTATGCGGCTGAAACCTTGCGGGTCGATACGCCGGAAGAGTTGCTCTACTACATCCAGAAACTGGTCAAACGCGACGGGTTTACCTCCTACCGGCTGATGCTTACGGGTGAGGGGGCGGGGCGTTTCCGCAGCTTTTTCGAACCCTATTTCAGCGACGTCGAGGTACGGGATATCAGATTCTACAATCATCAACGAATCAGGGAGATATGCGGATAATAGGCGGCGAGCGGCGGCGGAAACAGATCGTTCCGCCGCGCAACTTCAGGGCGAGGCCGACGACCGATTTCGCGAAAGAAAACCTATTCAACGTCCTGCAGAACCGGTATGATCTGGAGGAGGTCGAGGTGCTGGATCTCTTTTCGGGGACCGGATCGATCAGCTACGAATTCGCTTCGCGGGGGGCGACGCGGGTGGTGTCGGTCGAGATGAACCCGATCCACCAGCGGTTCATTGCCGAAACGGCGCGCGAACTCGATTTTGGGCAGATCCTGAGCGTCAAGACCAACGTCTTCGTCTACCTCCGTACGATGGCCGAGCTGGAGGACCAGCGGTTCGACATCGTTTTCGCCGACCCGCCGTATGATATGGAGGGGATCGAGACGCTGCCGGGGCTGGTGATCGGGGGCGGTTTCGTGCGGAAGGGGGGGATTTTCGTGTTGGAGCACTCGGCGGAAAAAGATTTCTCGGAGTATCCGAATTTCTGTGAACGAAGGAGTTATGGCAGTGTGCAGTTCTCTTTTTTCGAGCCGGAGGAATAATTTTTCGGCTTTCCGTTTGCAAGTTTGCCGAAAGGGTTCTATATTTGCATCCGCAATCGGGGTGGTTGCCCACAGTATATAAAAGGTATTGGTGCGGTAGTTCAGCTGGTTAGAATACCTGCCTGTCACGCAGGGGGTCGCGAGTTCGAGTCTCGTCCGCACCGCTTCTTTACATGATCGGAACATCTTACTTTCTATTCGGAGGGTAAGATGTTTTTTTTCTGTCTTCTTTTCTCGCCTCTTTCTTTCCTGAAAAACCTGTAATTTTCGTAAAACGAACCGTAATTTTGGTAACTCGGTGAAACAATCGAAGGAGTATTTTTGTGGCGATGAAACAGTGGATTTTGCAGAGCGTCGTTTGGTTCGGCCTGGTCGGTCGGTCCGCGGCGCAGAGCGATTCGATCGCCGAGGGGCTCGCCGGACGGTTGGTCGATCCGGCGGTGTACGACGCGCGTGAGGTCGTCGTTACGGGGACAAGAAATCGGGCCGACAGTCGCCATCTGCCGATGACCGTCTCGGTCGTGGGGCGCGAACGGATCGAGCGGAGCAACGAACAGTCGTTGCTTCCGCTGCTGACGGAACAGGTCCCCGGACTCTTCGTTACGGGGCGGGGCATGATGGGGTACGGCGTATCGGGCGGAGCGGCCGGTCAGATGTCGATCCGCGGCGTGGGCGGGGCGCCGCAGGCCGGGATGCCGACTACCGGAATGCTGGTGCTGATCGACGGACATCCGCAGTATGCGGGCCTGATGGGCCATCCGATTTCGGACGCCTATCAGTCGATGATCGCCGAAAGGGTCGAGGTGGTGCGCGGACCCGCTTCGGTGCTCTACGGGTCGAACGCGATGGGAGGCGTCGTCAATATCGTTACCCGAAAGATGCGGGAAGAGGGGGTCAAAACGCAGGCGAATTTAGGCTATGGTTCGTTCAATACCTTTCAGGGCAAGGTTACCAATCGGGTCCGGCGGGGGCGTTTCTCCAGTATCGTCGGCGGTTCCTACAACCGCACCGACGGCCATCGGGCCGACATGGGTTTCGAGCAGTACGGCGGGTATGTTAAACTCGGCTACGAACTTTCGGAGGCGTGGAGCGTGCGGGGGGATGCGAGCCTGACCCATTTCAACGCCTCGAACCCCGGCGAAACGTTCGATCCGCTGATCGACAACGACCAGCGGATCACACGCGGGATGGCGTCGGTGGCGGTGGAGAACGACTACGGGCATACTTCCGGTTCGCTGAGTTTTTTCGCCAACTGGGGCAACCATTGGATCGACGACGGGTATCATCCGGGCGAAGAGCCGTTGGACTATCGATTCCGGTCTCGGGATCGGATGCTGGGGCTGTCGTGGTATCAGAGCGCGCGGCTTTTCGCGGGAAACCGGCTGACGGTCGGGGTGGACTATTTCCACTTCGGAGGACGGTCGTGGAACCAGTCGGTGGCGGATGGCGAACGGACGGCGTTGGTCGACAAAATGCAGGACGAGGTGGCCGGATATGTCGATTTCCGACAACGGATCGTGCGGTGGATGACAGTCGATGCGGGGTTGCGGCTCGACCGCCATTCGCACGTCGGGACGGAGTGGGTGCCGCAGGCCGGGATGTCGTTCCTCCTGCCGCGCGGCGTCGACCTCAAGGTGCGGGCGGCCAAAGGGTTCCGCTATCCGACGATCCGCGAGATGTATATGTTCCGGCCGGCCAATCCCGATTTGAAACCCGAGCGGCTGTGGAGCTACGAACTGTCGGTGGCTCAGCGATTGCTCGGGGGGCGCCTGTCGTGGGGGGTGAATCTCTTTTATATCGACGGCGAGAATCTGATTATGCGGATGCCGGTCGGGGGGCGACCCATGAATGTCAACACGGGGCGGGTCGAAAATGCCGGGGTCGAAGCGCAGGTCGTGTATCGGTTGTCGCCGACGTGGTCGATCGAGTCCAATTACAGCTACCTCCACATGGAGCGCCCGGTGTTGGCGTCGCCGGAACACAAACTTTACGGCAGTGTCGATTTCGCGAAAGGGAGGTGGGCGGTTTCGACCGGGGTGCAGTACGTGGCGGGGCTCTACAAGTCGCTCGATCCGGCCAAGACCGAAACGTTCGTGCTGTGGAATCTGCGGGCGTCGTTCCGGGTGTCGGAGTGGCTGACCCTTTGGGCACGGGGCGAGAATCTCCTGGCGCAACGCTACGAGATCAACGCCGGATTCCCGATGCCGCGGGCGACGGCGATGGCGGGTGTGAGAATGAGTTTTTAATTGTTTGATAATAAAACCTTAAACTTCAAGAAAAGATGAAAAGAACAGGAATGGTCCTCTTGTGCGGTTTGGTCGCGGCGGTCGGAGTGAACGTCTGCCGGGCCCGCCAGACGCAACCAAACAACGAGAAACCGAAAGTCTACTGGTTCAAGGAGATCTCGTCGGAGAATCTGGTGAAGATTTACGACCTTTTGGAGCGTCGGGCCGAAGGTCGGGTGGCGGTGAAGCTCTCGACCGGCGAACCGGGCGGGCATAACTTCCTGCAGCCGGCTTTGATCGAAGCGCTGGTGCGGAAGGTCGACGGTACGATCGTCGAGTGCAACACGGCCTACAAAGGGAAACGGGCCGATGCGGAGAGTCATCGGAAGGCGGCCGAAGACCACGGCTTTACGGCCATCGCTCCGGTCGACATCATGGATGCGGAGGGCGACGTAGCGTTGCCGGTCGTCGGCGGGCGGCACCTCAAGGAGGATTACGTCGGGAAAAATTACCTGAATTACGATTTCACGGTCGTTCTTTCGCACTTCAAGGGACACGCGATGGGCGGCTTCGGCGGGGCGATCAAGAAC
>JAIDFC010000025.1 GCA_029054535.1 Rikenella sp.
CGCGGGCACGCGGGGCCTGCCCGGCCTGAGGGCAGTCGGACACGGTTCCGTCGCCCGCCCGCCTAAGGAGGAATTTCAAAAGTTTCGCACTTGGCGAAATCTTTATGAAAATCCCGCGGGCGACGCACCCGTTGGGTGTTTTGCTTGGGTTCTCTCGGCCTTAAGATATTCCGCGCGCCTTGCAGGCGCGGTTTGTTTCGGAAGAATGGTGAACAGAGCCGAAGCCAGCGGAGCCTATCCGAGCAAGCTCCAGCCTTTGAGTGCCGACCTGCGCGATGCTTTGCATCGCGGTTGATCCCGAGGGGCGCAACGACTCCTCCGATTAACGAACGAAAGAAAATTAACAAACCATGAAAGAGTATAAGATCAAGATCAATGGCAACGAGTATGCCGTGGCGATATCGAACGTAGAAGACAACACGGCGTCGGTGAGTGTGAACGGTACGGCGTACGAGGTGGAGGTCGAGGGGATGAACGTTCCGCAGCAGGTGAAGACTCCGCGGATCGTTCAGCCGTCGGTGGCCGCTTCGTCGCAGGTGGATCCGCATCCGTCGACGGCCCGGACGTCGAGTCCGGCCGCAACGGCTTCAGCTTCGGCCGGGAACATCAAGTCTCCGCTTCCGGGGGTGGTGTTGGACGTGATGGTGCAGGTGGGGGATGCGGTGAAGACCGGTCAGCGGTTGATGATTCTCGAGGCGATGAAGATGGAGAACAACATCGATTCGGATCGGGACGGGACCGTACGCGAGATTCGCGCGCGGAAAGGCGACTCCGTGCTGGAGGGCGACGTTTTGATCACCATCGGATAATCACACACAGACAGACTAACACGGGGGCCAGTAATATATTATGGAGAATAACAGTTTTTGGGCCTTTATCGGCGAAAATATCCACCAGTTTCTGGGGTATACCGGCTTTGCGAATGTAACCTGGGGACATATCATTATGATCCTCTTCGGCTTGTTTTTCATCTACCTGGCGATTGCCAAGAAGTTCGAGCCGATGCTTCTGTTGCCGATCGGTTTCGGGATTCTGGTGGGGAATATTCCGTTTGTACCGGGATTGCAGATCGGGGTTTATGAGGACGGGTCGGTGCTGAACTACCTCTATTTCGGGGTCTTGAAAGGGGTCTATCCGCCGCTGATCTTTCTCGGGATCGGGGCGATGACCGACTTCTCGGCCTTGATCTCCAATCCGAAACTGATGTTGATCGGAGCTGCGGCGCAGCTGGGGATCTTCGGGGCGTATATCGCTTCTCTGGCGCTGGGCTTTACGGCGGCCGAGGCGGGGGCGATCGGGATTATCGGGGGGGCTGACGGGCCGACCGCGATTTTCCTGAGCTCGAAACTCGCGCCGGACTTGATGGGGGCGATTGCCATTGCGGCGTACTCGTATATGGCGTTGGTGCCGGTGATCCAGCCGCCGATCATGAAGCTCCTCACGACGCAGAAGGAGCGGTTGATCCGGATGAAACCGCCGCGCCAGGTGCCGCAGCGGGAGAAGATCCTCTTTCCGATTATCGGGATGCTGCTGACCTGCTTTCTGGTGCCGTCGGGGTTGCCGCTGCTGGGGATGCTCTTCTTCGGGAACCTGCTGAAAGAGAGCGGGGTTACGAAACGCTTGGCGACGACGGCCAGCGGACCGCTGATCGATATCGTAACGATCTTGATCGGGCTGACGGTGGGGGCGTCGACGCAGGCAACCACGTTCCTGACTTGGAAATCGCTCGGGATTTTCGGCCTCGGGGCGGCGTCGTTCGTGGTGGCGACTTTCGGCGGGGTGTTGTTCGTGAAGTTCTTCAACCTCTTCCTCAAGGAGGGAAACAAGATCAACCCGTTGATCGGGAATGCGGGGGTCTCGGCGGTGCCGGACTCGGCGCGGGTGTCGCAGGAGGTGGGCTTGCACTACGACAAGACCAACTACCTCTTGATGCACGCCATGGGGCCGAATGTGGCGGGGGTGATCGGCTCGGCGGTCGCGGCCGGGATTTTGCTGGGGTTCCTTTCTTAGGCGGTTGGACGAGGGGAATGCGAGGCGTCTCTTTCGAGATCGGTTTTTACCGGGTCGAAAGAGACGCTTTGTTGCGTTTTGTTGGGGGGGGGAGTCTGGTCCGTGGTTATTGCTGCGGATCGGCCTCGGCCATGATGTAGACCGTCGAGAAGCGTTTCCGCACGCGGGCCAGGACCTCCAGTAGAATCGCTTTGGCTCGGGCTACCGGTCTTTGCCGTTCGATACGGAGCAGCAGGTGGAGGATGAACAGATTCTGGACCCGGTCGACCTGCGGTTCGAACGGCGGCGAGACCCGCCGGCCGAACCGTTCGCGCAGCAACGCCTCGCACATCGCCGCGGCGGCCGCTGTCAGGAGCTTGTCGCGGTGGCGGAAGGTCAGACGCAACATCCGAACGTAGGGCGGATAGTTCAACGCGGCTCGCTCCTCGGTCTCGTGCCGGTAGAATCCCGCTGCGTCGTGGTTCGCCACGGCGATCAGCACCGGATGGGTTCGCTGCGAGCTTTGAATGACCAGCTCTCCCGCCTCTTGTCCGGTCGGCAGCAGCGCCTTGAGCTGCATCAACAGTTGAAATGCGCGTTCGGCGGCTCGAAAATCGGGGTGGGCCAGCAGGTTGTCGGCGTTGATGACACCCACGAGGCCGATGTGCTCGCCCGCCTGCGCCGTGCGGACCACCATCCGGGTCCCGACCAGGATCCCGGTCTCGCCTTCGGCCAGCTCGGTCAGCAGGCGCCCCAGCGCCCCCGCGCCTCGTGTCGTGTCGGTGTCCATGCGGGCGATCCGCGCGGTCGGAAACAGTTCGGCCGCCTCCTCTTCGATCCGCTCGGTGCCGATCCCGCGCGGGGTCAGCGTCTGCATCCCGCACGCCGGACAGGTCGACGTGTAGGGCTGCGACCAGCCGCAGTAGTGGCACGCCAGTGCCGAAGACTCCTTGTGGTAGGTGAGGGTTACGTTGCAGTGCGGGCAGGTGGGCTTCGCGCCGCAACCGGCGCACTCGACGTACGGCGCGAAGCCCCGACGGTTCTGAAATAGCACCACTTGTCGTCCCGCTCGCAGCGTCTCGTCGATCCGCCGTTGCAGGTATTTCGATATGAGTCCTTTGCCGCGTTCCAGAACGGTTACTTCGGCTCGGGTCGTTCCGCAGGGCGGGAGCGATAGAAAACCGTATTTCGCCCCTTCGGTCGTCGCGTTCAGCCAGCTCTCCATCGACGGGGTCGGGCTCGCCAGCAACGTCCTGGCCCCGTGCAGGTGGGCCAGCATCAGGGCCGTATCCCGGGCGTGGTATCTTGGCGCGCGATCGCTCTGTCGGTAGTTGGGGTCGTGTTCGTTGTCGACGACCACCAGCCCCAGCCGGCGGAACGGCAGAAACAGGGCCGACCGAGTCCCGACCACGAGTCCTACGCTCTCCGGTTCCTCGACCATCCGCCGATAAGCGGCGCTCCGGGCGCGGTCGGTCAGTCGCGAGTGGTAGAACAGGCAGCGTGGCCCGAATGTCGCCTGCAACGCGTTGGTTACCTGGGTGGTCATTACGGTGTCGGGCAGCAGCAGGAGTGTCTGATTGCCGCGGTCGATCTCCCGCGCGGCGAGCGCAGTGTAGAGTGGAATCGTCGTTCGCTGCGTGTCGGCGATCTCGCCGCTGAGTAACACGGTTCGGAAACTCTCGAATAGGGTCTCCACCGGATTCGCGTCGGGTGATTCCTCGCCGCTGTCGGGCAGCGAGGCGGAACCGACCGTCTCTTTCGCCTGTGTGGCGATGGATTTGCGCCCCAGGTCGCTCGGCACGATCTCGCGCTGCTCCAGAATCCCGCGCTCGACGAGCTTCAGCACCGCCGCAGCCGCGATCCCGGAATCCGTAATCTCGGCCCGCTCGACCCACAGCCGATCCGCATCCTCCGTCTGCAACAACGGCTCCCCCTCCACGTCGGTCGGCAGCCCGGCCAAATAAGCCAGCAACGCCTGACACTGCACTTTCGCCCGCCGGATCTCCTCCAAAGTCTCGGCCACCCGCTCGGCTGACCGGTACCCCTCCGTGAGCCGCACGTACAACTCGGCGGTCGGTCGATAACTCCAATCCCGAATCCCGCCGGGCAACGCGGCTTTCATCACTTCGCCGACGGTGCAAAGGTAATAACTCGCCACCCACTCCCATAACCGCAACTGCTCGTCTCGAACCACGGGCCGACGATCGACCGGCTCCAATATCGCTTTCGGTTCTCTCCCCCCACCGAGCGGAACGCTCTCGTGCCGACGACAAACCAATCCCTCGCACACCTTCCGCTTCCCGAAAGGCACGCGGACCAACATCCCCTCCCTCACTTCCATCCCGTCGGGAACGGAGTAGGTGAAGGCCTGCGGCACGGCTACCGGCAATAATATGTCGACATAGTACATTCCTGCTCGATTGGTAAACGTTCGTTTATTTGTAACCCTGTGTTTGGCTACCGCTTGGAACTGCCGCTTTTTGAAAAAAGCGGCACCAAAAACTTTTAACTAGCTCCGCTACGCCTTAGGCTCCGCAATCCTTAGGTTTGCGGGTGGGGATTCTTTTCGGGCGCGCTTTAAGGTTTTCGCAGCCCAGCGCGCCTAAAAGAACCCCACCCGATCACAAGGGTAGACACGGCCAGAGCATCCCAGCGGGATGCGTGCTGAAGTTTTTCTGGTTCTCTTTGTTCACAAAGAGAACAGTACCCGCACGTAGCTAAAAACCGAGTTACAGAAAAACAGAACGGTTTAGAATTGCGAAATGGCTTGAGCGATTTGTTCCATGAGCCATTTAGGGGTAGAGGTAGCGCCGCAGACCCCGACCGATTCGACGTCGGCGAACCAATCGGGATTGAGTTCCGCCGCCTCTTCGATTTTGTATGCGCGCAGGTTCGCGGTCCGACAGACCTCGTAGAGCGCTTTGCCGTTGGAGCTTTTGGATCCGCTAACGAAGACCACCGCGTCGAACCGTGCGGCGAACTCGCGCAGGTGTGGATTTCGGTTCGAGACCTGTCGGCAGATCGTGTCGTGTACCGTAACGTGTTTCGGGTCTTCGGTCCGTCGTAGGATTTCGTCGCGGATGTCGTTGAAGAGGCTCAGACTTTGCGTGGTCTGCGAGAGGAGGCAGATCGGCCGGGCGAAGTCCACCCGGTCGAGATCCCGGACCGATTCGACGACGATCGCCTCTTCGTTTGTCTGCCCGGTGAGCCCCACCACCTCGGCATGCCCCGGTTTGCCGAGGATCACCACCTGGCCTCCCGTTCGGCGCATCTCTTCCCAGGCTCGCCGCACCCGCTCTTGTAGCCGCGCCACCACCGGACAGGTCGCGTCCACCAGTTCGATTCCGTAGCGTGCGGCCCGTTCATACGTGGAGGGCGGTTCGCCGTGCGCGCGGATCAGCACGCACCGTCCGGCGAGCTCCGGCAGCCGGTCGAGGTCTACGGTTTGTAGCCCCATGCGTTCGAGCCGGTTGACCTCCACCCGGTTATGGACGATGTCGCCCAGACACCAGACCGCTCCTTGGCGTTGACCGAGGAGCTCTTCGGCGGTGGTGATCGCTTTCACCACCCCGAAACAGAAGCCCGATCGGTCGTCGATTTCGATTTTCATGGTTATCCGTGTAGAAAACGAACGAATTACCTCTTCGGCGTATTTTCTCCGACGAGCAAGTCGTCGGCCGGAAATTCCGGGACGGCGAACTGTTGTCGTCCTTCGGGCGACCATTGCAAGTAGGTGATCGGCAGCCCTTCGGCCAGGAACCGTGTCTCGTAAGCGGTTTTAATCGCCAGTGCCGGGTCGGCAATCCCCCCGGGTCCGTAAATGTCGGCACAGGCGACGGTCGGCACGATCCCGTTGGCCGCCAACACCGCTTTCGTGTATTCGTGGAGGTGTCCCGAGTCCGTCTTGAGGTGCAGAGTCCCGTCGGGTCGCAGAAACCGGGCGTATCGTTCCAAGAATCCCGGCGCGGTGAGCCGTTTCCCGACCCTCCGCTTGCTCATCTGCGGGTCGGGAAAGGTGATCCAGATCTGGTCCACTTCGTCCGGCGCGAAAAACGAGCCGATGAACTCGATCCGGGTCCGCAGAAAAGCGACGTTCGCCATCTCGCGTTCCGTGGCGGTCTTGGCGCCGCGCCACATCCGAGCCCCCTTGATGTCCACGCCGATGTAGTTCGTTTCGGGGTCGGCTTCGGCCAGCCCCACGGTGTATTCGCCCCGGCCGCACCCCAGTTCGAGGACGATCGGACGGTCGTTGCCGAAAAAGTCGCTCCGCCACCGCCCTTTCAGCGGATGGTCTTTGCCGAAGATCTCGTCGAACTGCGGCTGCACCAGGCAGCGGAACGTCAGGTTTTCGCTGAATTTCTTGAGTTTGTTCTTCCCCATGTCGTCGTGTGGTGTGATGGACGGGTGCATGTCCCGAAAAAAGAGAGCGCTTTGCTCAGTACAACGGCTGCGCGGCAGTCGCGCGGCTGACGATCACCCCCACGGCCAAAATCCCGTGCAGGGTGTCGGCCGTAACGAGTTGTCGGATCGAGAGGGCGTATTCGCCGAACGCTCCGTATCGGATTCCGCTGCGGTAACGCAGCGTGATGTCGCGGTGGTTGGAGTAGGCGCGTCCGGTCCACCGATACTGGCCCGCCGCGCCGTCGGCGTCTGGTCGGGCGAGCGGAATATCGATAGTATCGACCCAATATCGTTTGTCCGGCGCGACGCCTTTGATCTCGAGCGGCAGATCGGCATACGGAAAGTCGTTCCGATGCCGCACCATGAGGTCGATCCACTGTCCGTCGTCCCTGTCGCGTGTCGCCGCCCGGCGTACCGTCGCCGAATCGGGCCGGAAGGTGAAGACGATCGCCTGCCGTCCCTGCCACCCCTCGTCCGGCAGGTCGCAGACCTCCATATAGTTCCCCCCGTCGCAACCCGTCGTCCCGACCGCCGCGGCCCATAGCAGAACCGCCGACAACCATCGCCGTCTCCCCCTAAGCCCGTTCCCCGCCGCCATTCCTGTGATTGCCGTTCGGATTAGAACCGCCGTTATGATTGTCGGTATTCGGTTTGGAATTGGCATTCCCCCCCGCCGGTCGCCGTCGCCGGTTGTTCGTTCCCCCTCGGGAGCTGCCGTCGGCATTCCGGTTCGTCGTCGCCAGTTCCGGACGCGCCTGTTCGGCTCCTCGCCCGTTCCCGCCGCGCTGGGCCAGCTCCGGACGGGCCGTAACCTGTTGCGCGCTCTTCCCTCCCTGTGGTTGCTGCTGTTTTTGTTGCTGCTGCGGTTGCTGCGGCTTCTGTTGCGATTTTTGTTGTTGTTGCTGTTGTTGCGGTTTCTGTTGTTGCCGCGCCGCCTGGGTCTGGCTCTTATTCCCCCCTCTTCCGCCGCGATTCCGGTTCCGCCCCCCTCGCCCATTGTTCCGCCCGCCGCGCGAGTCGTCGAACCGCGTAATGCTCTCCTCGCCCACCACGTTCTTAATCTCCGGCTCGGCAGGGGCGCTATGCTGCGCCGCGAGCAATGCGGCATCTTCCAGCTTGTCGACCTTCTCGCCCCGCCGGTTCATGGCCACGATCTGCCGCACGCGTTCCGTGGTCAGCGGAATCATGATCGCCGTCGAATGCGGATCCGGACTGAACCACATGAGCTTCCGGAAAATATCGCTCTTCACCAAATGGTAGCTCCCGTCCGCCGCCTCCAACGGTCCGCTCAGCCGCGGGAAAGCCCGCCGCGCGTCGATATACGAATCGAGCTCGTAATTGAGGCAACACTTGAGCTTCCCGCACTGCCCGGCCAGCTTCTGCGGGTTGAGCGAGATCTCCTGATGTCTGGCCGCGCCGATAGTTACGGACGAGAAGTTGTTGATCCAGGTCGAACAGCACAGCTCCCGGCCGCACGGCGCAATGCCTCCGATCCGCCCCGCCTCCTGTCGCGCGCCGATCTGGCGCATCTCGACCCGAATCCGGAACTGTTCGGCCAGCACTTTGATGAGTTCCCGGAAGTCGACCCGCTCATCGGCGATGTAATAGAAAATCGCCTTGAGCTTATCCCCCTGATACTCGACGTCGCCGATCTTCATATTCAGATGCAGGTCGGCGGCGATCTGTCGCGACCGGATCATCGTCGGATGCTCCAGCGCAATGGCCTCCTGCCACTTTTCGATATCTCCGGGTTTGGCCTTGCGGTAGATCTTCTTGAACTCCAGCCCCTGCGGATTGAAACCGGTTCGTTTCATCTGCTTGGCGACGAGTTCGCCGCTCAGGGTAACGATCCCGATGTCGTGTCCCGGACTGGCTTCGACGGCCACGATGTCGCCGTTCCGCAGCTCCGCGCCGGTCTGATTCCGGTAGTATCCCTTGCGGGTGTTCTTGAACTGGACTTCGAAGATCTCGTTCTCGGCCAGCGGATCGGGCAGATCGGCCATCCAGTCGAAGACTTCGAGTTTATGTCCGCCCGGACAGTTGTGGGCTGTCGTTTCGCCGGTCGCTTCGTCGGTCGCGAAGCAGCAGCCTCGGGTGGTATTTTTGATACAGGTCATGGTTGTTGCATAGTTAGACAAGGGCGGTTTCGCCGCTATGCGCCACAGCGGCCCCCTGGAATATGCAAAGGTATGATTCTTACAGCACTTCTGCAACCGTGAAGGTGCTGCCTCCCACAAAGATGAGGTCGCCGGCGGCGGCCTGAGCGCGAGCCGAAGCCAATGCTTCCGGGACGGTCCGGCAGACTTCGCCGTGTAGTCCGGCGTGTCGGGCGCGGGCGGCCAGCTCTTCCGCCGGCAGGGCCCGAGGCAGCGATGCCTGGGTGAAGATATAGTGTGCCTCGCGCGGCAACAAGGGCAGGATATGGTCCAAATCTTTATCCGCCACTACGCCTAAGACGAAGTAGAGCTTTTCGTAGGATTGCCGTTCGAGCTGCCCGGTTACGAAGGTCAGCCCGGCTTCGTTATGTCCGGTGTCGCAGATGATCGGACAGGGATCCGCCGCGGTGTCGATCCGCTGCCACCGTCCCGGAACCCGCGCTTCGGCCAGTCCGCGCCGCACCTCCATCGTCGTCAGCGGCCGCGGCAGCCGCTCGGTCAGGGTGTCCAGCGCGGCGAGGGCGGTGCAGAGGTTCCGCTGCTGATAGTCTCCCTCCATGCCGAGTTGCAGCTCGAACCGATAGCCGTCCAGGAGGTTCTCGACCTCGAATAGCCGCCCCGCATGCCCTGCGCACCGGTACCGCTGGTCGGCAAACGCGATCGGCGCGCCGACTTCCCTCGCCCGGTCGATGAAGACGGGTGCGGTCTCGGGCTGAAACTCGCCCACCACGACCGGCACGCCGGTCTTGATAATCCCGGCTTTTTCGCGCGCGATCTTCGGCAGCGTATCCCCCAGAAACTGCATGTGGTCGGGGCTGATGTTGGTAATCACGCTCGCCTCGGGCGCGATGACGTTCGTACAGTCGAGTCTTCCCCCCATCCCGACCTCCACGACGGCGATCTCGACTCCTTGCGTGCGGAAAAAATCGAAGGCCAGGACGGTCGTGATCTCGAAAAACGAGGGCCTCAGCCGTTCGATCTCGGGCCGCATCCGCTCGACGAACTCGACGACGGCCCGCTCGGGAATCATCTGTCCGTCGACTTGTATCCGCTCGCGAAAATCCCTCAAGTGCGGCGAGGTGTACAACCCGACGCGGTATCCGGCTTCGCGCAGCACGGCATAAAGCATCTGCGAAACAGACCCTTTGCCGTTGGTCCCGCCCACGTGCACGCTCCGAAAGGCGCGGTGCGGATGGTCGAGCAGCTGGTTGAGGGCATGGGTGTTCTCCAATCCCTCTTTGTATGCGCCGCTGCCGACTTGCTGGAACATCGGGGCGGCAGCGTACAGGTATTCGATGGCTTCGGTGTAGTTCATGGTCGTCGGGATCGGTTTTGTTGTCGGATTTTCGTGGTTTGTTAAACGCGCTGTGTTGCCTTTTTTGTAGGGGTTTTCAGTGCAGGTTTAAGCGATACGGAGTATCTTTTGTGGGGTTTTGGTTGCCGGACGGCCCAAGCAATGCGAAGCATTGCAAGCCCACCGCGGGGCCCCGTCGGGGCTTTTGTTGGGGTTCTTTCTGCCTTATTTGGCGGCCCCGCGCGGGAGCGCAGTCAAAGTGTGTATTTTAAGCGCGCCCCGCCTAAAGAGGGAAATCAAACCGATAAACGGGAGTTTATCGGGAATGATTTCCCAAGGCACGCGGTCCAAGCAGGTAGGGTAGAGGCTGCCCGGTTCGGGTGCCGAGCGGAACCGTCGCCCGCCCGCTTGAAGAGGAATTTCAAAAGTTTCGCTCTCGGCGAAATCTTTATGAAATTCCCGCTGGCGACGGTTATCAGAGCGATTCGGTATGTAGATCGACCGACGCCGGCGGAGTAGCAAGAGAACGAAGTGAACGTTGCGCCCTCCGCGTGGGGGCGGCGTCGGTCGCGCGACTTTCAGTCGCAGTTTATAGCAAAGCAGCGAATTCATTTCGCGTGCGGCCAAGGATGTTTTGGAATTAAAAAGGGCCGTAGCCAGCGGGGCTATTCCAAGCAAATTCCAGTTTTCGAGTGCCGAGCGGCACCGGTCCGCCGCTGGGGGAGGCGGCGACCCGCGCGACCGTAGGTCGCGGTTTTCTTTGAACAGAATCGGGCCGGAGGCTTAATAAATATTAGGGTAGAAGCTGCCCATAAAAGACGCCGTGCGTCCCTCCCGATGGGCGGCGTTTGGCTCGCCCGACTCTCCAAGCCGGAATGATCGAGTCAAGAACTACATTTTTTCGCGTGCTGAGCACCGGGTCGTCGCTCGGGGTAGCTGCGACTCGCCCGCCCGTTTCGGTCTCGCAGGCTGTGGCTCGGTATCGCTCGGCACGCGAAACTTGGCCTTTCTCGCCGGACTGAGCGTACCCAGCAGCATCGCCAGCAACCGCGATGCTGCGCATCGCTCGGCCTGAAATCCCGGGCCGATGGTTTAGACCACCCCCTCGCGCAAGATGTCGTGGATGTGGATGATGCCGCAGTAGGCGTCGCCCTGTTCCGGGTCGACGACCAGCAGTTGCGTGATTTTGTTCTGTTCCATCATGCGGAACGCCTTGATCGCCAGCTCGTCCGCCGCGATGGTCTTCGGCGCGGGCGACATGATGTCCCGCGCGCGGACCGTTGCGATGTCGCGACCGCTCTGGAGCATCCGCCTCAGGTCTCCGTCCGTAACGATCCCCACCAGTCGCCCCGACTCCGGTTCGACTACCGCTGTGGCCCCGAGCCGTTTGCCCGAGATCTCGATGATGACCGTGTTCAGGTCCGCTTCCGGCTCCACCCGCGGCGCCCCTTCGCTGGACATGATGTCGCGTACGCGGGTGTAGAGCTTCTTGCCCAATGCCCCGCCGGGGTGGAACCGTGCGAAGTCCTCGGCCGTGAACCCCCGCATCTTGAGCAGCGTCATCGCCAGCGCGTCCCCCATCACCAGTTGCGCCGTGGTGCTGGAGGTCGGTGCGAGGTTGTTCGGACACGCCTCTTCGGCCACCGTCGTGTTCAGGATGCGGTCGCTGTGCTGGGCCAGGAACGAGTCGAGGTTGCCCACCATTCCGATCAGCAGGTTTCCCATCTGGCGGATGAACGGCACCAGGACCTTGATCTCGGGCGAGTTGCCGCTTTTCGAGATGCAGATCACGATGTCGTCCGGCAGGATGATCCCCAGGTCGCCGTGGATGGCGTCGGCGGCGTGCATGAAGACCGCCGGCTGACCCGTCGAGTTGAGCGTCGCCACGATCTTGTTGGCGATGATGGCGCTTTTGCCGATCCCGGTGATGATGAGCCGTCCGCGGCTGTGGAAAATCGTTTCGGCGATCTCGACGAAACGTTCGTCGATGTATCCTTCGAGCCGTTCGACGGCCGCGCACTCGGTGCGGACGATCTGCCGGGCGAAGGCGATAGTCTGTTCGGGATTCACTTTTTTCTGTGGAATTTTTGAGCAAAGGTAGTTGGAATTTGCGAAAAATAGCTACCTTTATTGTTGCCCGCGCCGACCGAATCGGCCCTCCGCCGCGGAGGGAAACGACCGGCGCAGCGGGTTCCGTAGATAGAGATTCTGAAAGATACTATGGCGCAACATCCGACATCCGACATACTATATGAAAGTCTGAAGCGGCATTTCGGCTTCTCGCAGTTCAAGGGGAATCAGGAAGAGGTGATCCGCAACGTGCTGGCGGGGAACGATACTTTCGTGCTGATGCCGACCGGGGGCGGAAAGTCGCTGTGTTACCAGTTGCCGGCTTTGATGATGGAGGGGGTGGCGATCGTCATTTCGCCGCTCATTGCGCTGATGAAGAACCAGGTCGATGCCATGCGGACGTTTGCGATGGAGGACGGGGTGGCGCACTTTCTCAACTCGTCGCTCAACAAGAGCGCCGTGCAGCGGGTGCGGGAGGATGTGCTGGCGGGGAAGACCAAACTTCTCTATTTTGCGCCGGAATCTTTGACCAAGGAGGAGAACGTCGAATTTTTGCGGCGTATCAAAATCTCGTTTTATGCCATCGACGAGGCGCACTGTATTTCGGAGTGGGGGCATGACTTCCGGCCGGAGTACCGGCGGATACGACCCATCATCGCCGAGATCGGACAGGCGCCGGTGATCGCTCTGACGGCTACGGCCACGCCGAAGGTGCAGCTCGATATCCAGAAAAACCTGGGGATGCAGGAGGCGCGGGTTTTCAAATCGTCGTTCAACCGGGCCAATTTGTACTACGAGGTGCGCCCGAAGGTCAACGTTACGAAGGAGATCATCAAGTATATCAAACAGCATGCGGGGAAGAGCGGCATTATCTACTGTCTGTCGCGGAAGAAGGTCGAGGAGCTGGCCGAACTGCTGGTGGTCAACGGGATCAAGGCTCTGCCGTACCATGCGGGGATCGATGCGGCGACGCGGGCGGGGAATCAGGATAAGTTCTTGATGGAGGAGGTGGATGTGATCGTGGCGACGATCGCGTTCGGGATGGGGATCGACAAACCGGATGTAAGGTATGTCATACATTATGATATTCCGAAGTCGCTCGAGGGGTACTACCAGGAGACGGGGCGTGCCGGACGGGACGGGGGCGAGGGACGCTGTATCACGTTTTACAGCTACAAGGATATTCAGAAGCTCGAAAAGTTCATGCAGGGCAAGCCGGTGGCCGAACAGGAGATCGGGAAACTCCTGTTGCAGGAGACGGTCTCGTATGCCGAGAGCGCGATGTGTCGGCGCCGGATGCTGCTGCACTACTTCGGCGAGGAGTACGGGGCGGACAATTGCGGATGCTGCGACAACTGCTGCACGCCGCGCGAGGAGTTCGAGGCGCGGGAGTTCATGACGCTCATGCTCCGGACGCTGGCCGCCATCGGCGACGGATTCAAGGCGGACTACTTGGAGGCGGTGCTTGTCGGGCGGACGACCAATCTGGTGAAATCTTATAAACATCACCACCTGGAGTTGTTCGGTGCCGGGGCGGAACATGACGCGCATTTCTGGAACGCGGTGATTCGTCAGGGGCTGATTCTGGGGCTGGTGGATAAGGATATCGAAAACTACGGGCTGCTCTCGATTAGCGAACAGGGGCGGGCCTATCTGGAACCGGGAGGGGCGTTCAGCGTGAAATTGGTGGCGGACCACCGGTATGAGGAGACGGACGACGACGATTCGCTGGCGGTACACGGCGGCCGAAGCGGAGCGGGAGCGGCCGATCCGGTGCTCTTAGATATGCTGTTCAACCTGCGCAAGGAAGTGGCTCGCAAAAGCGGCTACAACCCCTATGTTATCTTCTCAGAAGATTCGCTGAAGGAAATGACCATACACTATCCGATAACGCTCGAAGAGATGCAGAGTAATATCTCAGGGGTCGGAGAAGGTAAAGCGAAACGCTACGGGCAGCCTTTCATCGAACTAATCGCCCGCTACGTCGAGGAGAACGGCATCGAACGGCCGCAGGAGATGGTGGTCAAGAGCATTGTCAACAAGAGCGGCAACAAGGTCTTCATCATCCAGAGCATCGACCGCAGAATGGACTTCGAGGACATTGCGGATGCCAAGGGGTTGACGATGGAGGAACTGATGGACGAGGTGGAGGCGATCGTGGGGGCGGGGACGAGGCTCAATATCGACTATTACATTGCGGAGATGGTGGACGAGGACAAGGTGGTGGAGATCATCGACTACTTTACGGAGGATGCCGAGACGGATTCTGTGGCGGATGCGGTTCGGGAGCTGGGGGGGGATTACACGGAGGAGGAGATACGGCTCGTTCGGATCAAGTTCCTGAGCGAGGCGGGGAATTAGGAGTTGGATAGGGCTATTTTTGGGGGGCTTTGGAGTTTTTGCGGCCGAATGACCCATGCGAAGCGCAGCATCTTTTGTTGGGTTTTCTGTAGCTGTTATAGCGGTGCGCAGCATCTTTTGTCAGGCTTTGGTTGTCGGACGGCCTAGGCAAAACGCAGTTTTGCAAGCCCACCGCGGGCACGCGGGGCCTGCCCGGCCCGAGGGCAGTCAGACACGTTTTCTTGGAGAGAAGACCCCGCGCGCGACAGCTGGAGTAGGAAATCGTTCAAAAGCGATTCACGCTTTTGAGCAGGATTTCCACCAGCGCGCAGACAAAGATTGTTTTTTAGAACGTTATAGCGATGCGTAGCATCGCCCGCCCACCGCGGGCACGCGGCCCCGCGCGGGAGCGCAGTCGAACACGGTTTCTCTGCGAGAAGACTCCGCGCGCCCGCCTAAAGAGCGAAATACGCCGTTTCAACTATCCGTTGAAACGGATGAATTTCGCAGGCGCGCGGACAAAGCAGGTAAGGTAGAGGCTGCTCGGTTCGGCGCCAGCGCGGTCGCAAACGAGCGTAGCGAGAAGTTGCGTCCGTCGCCGGGGGTGGCGCCGGACCGCGCACCCTGCGGGTGCGGTTCATGGTGGCTCAGAATGAATCGCTCGGCGCGCGGTCGGAGATCGTTTAACGAGTGCTCCGACTCGGTAGAGTCGTGCGGGCCGTACGCCTCCCCACGGGAGGCCCGCAACCTCATAACATTCGGTGCGTTCTCCCGGGCGTACGACCCGAGGAAAAGTTCCGTCAGCGCGCGGACGAATACGGTTTGGGAATTAGAACAGTCCGCCGCCAGCGGAGATTTGCAGAACAAACTCCAGTTTCCGAGTGCCGAGCGGCACCGGGCCGTGGCGTCGAACCGTGCGATCGCAGGTCGCAATTTATGGGGCGTACGACCCGCGATAACCACATTTAGAACAACTATTTACGTTGGAAGTAAAAGCGAAAAAACATCTCGGTCAGCATTTTCTGACCGATCTGAATATCGCCCGGCGGATCGCCGAGGCTTTGGAACCGGACGGTGTCGGGGTACGGGACGTGCTGGAGGTGGGGCCGGGGA
>JAIDFC010000250.1 GCA_029054535.1 Rikenella sp.
CCCCCCCCTTTTTTTTTGTCACGGCTACGACGGCTTACGACCCGCTGAGATGTCTCGTGGGCACGGAGATTTGTACAAGAGACAGATCATAATCTCCCCCGCCGAGTTCCATCGGTTTTGCGTTGGGCGAGGTTACGACTCCATCCGCATCGGTCTCGCAAGGCAAGAACGATCCGTCGCTATGGATTCGATAGGTTTTTTCGGTAACAAAACGGTCCGCGCTCAGATTGGGAACCGCTCCCGCACGTTTGTAGACAAGTACACGTACGGTCGTACCTTCCGTAAGGTTGATGTTTGTTTTGGTCGCTGCCTGTTGCAGGTCGACCCCTGCGACAGAAAATTCCACGGGACAAAGATTCTGTCCCTGTTCGCCGCTCGCATCGAATGAGCGGTCGCGTTTGCAGCTCCAAATGCCGAACATGCTGACACACAGCAATACAGCAAAGAAACGCTTCATATGCCTGGCTTATTTTATGAGTTTACGTACCGGATCTGCTGAAGGAAAGCATTTCTGGCACACTTTATGTAAAGTGTATATGTGAAAGGTTTCTTAACCGGCGAGGGTCATTGAAGGAAAATGCTCCGATCGACCTGTTAATAAACCTCGGTTTGTCGTTTTTTGTTTGTTTTGTTGTTTGTTTCGTTTAAGCGGCACGTCCGACAGATTCTCTTGGTATCCCCCGATCCTCGCCATCAGACGAGATGACAGGGAAACAAAGCCGAGAGTTCACGACGATGTGCCGTTTATTCGTACGTAGAGTCGTGATTTCCTCCGCACATTTCAGCGCTGCGGTAGTCTGTGGCTCGATCTGCAAGAGATCGACATGTCGGGCATTCCGAACCGCCACCCAGCCAGCACCGCACCCTCTACTCCCCTACCCCGATTTCTCTCTCCGTATCCAGCGCACAAAGTTAATAAAAAACCGGCGGCGTTGTCCCCTGTAACGAAGCTTTCGCCCCGGTTTTCGATAGAAAACGGCTCAAAAAAGCCGTCGATCACCATTTTTCATCGCTTGCTTTGTCGATAAAGCGCACGGTGTGCCTGAACTATTCGCAGGAATCGGCATATCATTCGGCTCGATGATATCGTCATACCGAATAAGTCGCCCTCCCCCGCCAATTATTGTCAGTCTTCCAATACGATATCGTCGTCAGCCGGTACCTCCGTCCAATCGACCACTTTCCCGGTAAAGGTGATGCCCGATTTTCCGAGTTTCAAGGTGTACTTGTAGTGCGTTCCCGCCACCAAGCCATTAGCCAATGCCGCATTCCCGGTCAATTTATCGCTGGTTTTGATTTCAGCGGTATACGACTGGTCGCTGTTCCCATCGTTGTAGACGATTTCGACCACAATCCCGTCTGTTTTCAACCCAGCATCTACCGAAGGCACTACATACCCTTCCGCTTCGACATAATTGGTCGTAACCGCCGGTGTTACCGTGTTGTCCGTTTCCGATTTGTCGACCCCTTTGAAGAGCATTTTGTCGGTCGAGTTCAAGTCGTCCGCCCCCGAAACCACACCGTTCAACAAGTTCAAGGTGTAGTTTTTGTAAAAGCCGGTACTTGCTCCGTAGATCTTCACAGCAACCACCCCAACTCCCGTTCCGCCGGTCTGCATTTTAATGCCGTCGTCGCCGATGATACGGAAAGTCAACTTAGCCACCTTATAGGTGAATGCCAAGTTTTGGGATATAACCGGATTGGGTCGCCCAACGTTGGTCAGATTTGCCCACGCAAAAGCGTAATCCGGCGCCGCGGTCTGGTCAGCCATATTCTGCTTCAACACAAAATCTCCCCCAACGTAAGGGTTCAAAGTAGCAGTCGCAGACCGATACGGGAAATAGCTGACAAACGAGAGTTTTGTCGCATCCGCCATAGTCGGCCAGAAGAGCTTGGGTGAAGTTCCGTTTTCCTTGAAAACGGAACTTGCCGCATTCCAAGTGTATTCGAGATTTTCCGCATCACCATCGCTCCAAAGCGCATTGGTCGCTGTCGAGGCAGAGGTAGGCACAGACGCAGTCTTGAAAGCAAAGACACCTAACTTAGTATCCTCCGGCAAAGCTACCGCAACTTTCGTAGGAGCCAGCTCAACGCCCGCTTCCGCTCCGAACGAGATGGGCGCCGTAGCGTCCGCCCCGCCCATCACCACCGGTCCGTCGAGCGTTTTTTTGTTACAACCGACAGCCATAAGAGCTATGGCGGCCAATATTGAAACTTTTTTCATTGGTTAGTCTGTTCTCTGTTGCGTACTGTGTTTTCGAGACTGTTATCCTAAAGAGAGAGGGGCGGCAGGCTGTGGCCCGCAGCCCCTCGGTGTGTTCAGATAAACCTATCTCGTTTTGTCGAGCCGAATTATTCAGCGTCGATAATATCACCGGTCTTATCTTCAACCGACCAATCTTCGATCGTACCGGTAAATTCTACGCCGGTTTTCTGGATGTTGATCTTGAACTGGTAATCTTTCCCAGCAATGATTTCGTCCAAATAGTTGGTACCCGAAGCGGTTTTGTCATCACCCGTAGACGATTTGTCCAACTTTGCAGTGAATACCTGCGCATTGCTACCAGTACCGAAAGTAAAGCGAATTTTCGCATTTTTAATTCCGGTAGTCGGAATCAAATAACCGATCACATTGGTCAAAGTCTTCGAAGCATCCGGATCAGTAACTTTCTGCGTCAAGTTTTGGAACTTATACGTTCTAGCCGTATTCCCCGTTCCCGTACCATCCAACAGAGTTCCGCTAGTGCTATTCGTTTTGATAACTTCCGGATTTGCTTCATGTGCTTGTTTCAGGTCGATCGTAAACCCTTGGTACAACCCTGCATCAGCAAACAATTCGATTGCAGACAAATCCGCTGCAGCACCCACCGTTTTATCAATCGTAACTTCCAAGCTCAACTTCGCTACAGCATGTTTGAACGTCAACTTCACCGGAGTTGCAGAAGTCCCAACCGCCGGAGCTTTGTCTTCCTGATCGTAGTAAGCATAGAGATACGGACCCGGCCATGCTTGACCAGGCACATGTTCCCACTCACCACTACCTGATGAGGTTTCTTGGAACACTCCAGTCTGAGTAGTCCAACATGTAGTAGAAATCGAAGACGACTCAGTAGCCATATAATTACTAAGCGTCTTACCACTTTGGTTTGAAGTCGGATAGAACGCATAATAGTTCCACCCCTGTCCCCCCGGCAGATAGTAGATGGTTTCATCCGAACCCGTCGTCGTAGAAGGCTTGAAAGTAGCCAAGAACGGCACAGCATCCGAAGCCCCAGCCACGTTCGTTACATCATAAAATTTTTGTTTGTACTGAACTGCCGTATTGGTCGGGAATTCATCACCAGCCCCGAGTTTTTTCCCGTGATACACCGCATAAATCCCGATTTGATCCCCCGTTTCGAAGATAAGACCACTTTCACTCCCCGTTTCCGGATTACCCGTTACTTTCGAACCCGGCGTAGCAGCAATCCCGCCCGTCGAGAACTGCACAGCGTTCGGGTTCTGTACATCCGAATCATTCGGATTTTCCATCGCCCGTTTCGAGCAACTGATCACAGCCAGTGAAGCAGCCGCCAAAAGAAGACTCTTTTTCATAGCTTTTTGTTTGGTTTGTTTTGTTTGTTTAGTTGTGTTGTTCTTCGTTTATTAATTGTTTCGCCGGAGAAGAGAACCGGCATGTTGTGTTTTCGAATGCTGCTGCGAATGTTTTTCAGTGCGTTTCGAAATGCTCCCGAAAGCTCAAAAACAGCCCTGCTACTCTGCCTCAATCACTTGCCAGCCGCCCGCTGCCTGCCAATCTTCGATCGTCCCCCCGACAGAGACTTCCGGCATAGTTCCCGTAATTTCAACGGTATAAGTATACATCTTTCCCGCCTCGAAATTGACGGTCGAACCTGTTCCGGTGGTAGGAATTCGGCAGATGAAAGTCTGCAGATTCGATCCCACCGTACTCCCATTCGTATCGACGTTCACCGTCGGCGTGTCATCCCCAAAAGTCAACCGAATCACCGGATTGGTCGCCCGTCCCGGCACAAAAACCCCTTCGCTCGATCCCGTTGTCCAAGTCCCGTCCGTCCCCCATGTAGTCGGTACACTGAACCTGTACGGATCTTCTTTCGTCGCCAACACCTCGCGCCCCCCATTGGTCGCCACGGTCCGGTAGTCGCCTTTCTTCAAGTCGATTTCGCACTCTCTGTACAACCCTCCATCGGCCGAAAACTCTATTTTGGTCAGATCCCCCTCCAGCGTCAACCGGTCATACTTCACGTCGATCACGATCTTCGACAGCACATTTCGGAAAATCAATGTCACGACCCCATCTTCCGTCCCCTTTCCTTTTGCGTTATTGGAGTAGATGTAAGGCACAACCCGCGCTTTGTTCTCCGTATTGGGCGTATCCTGTCGGCTAATATCTCCTAAATCGATCGTATAGTCGGTCTGGTCGACCACGGCATACTTCGGAGCCGGCCCGACTGCCGGATAAACGGCATAAAAGTCCAACCGTGCGGTCTTACTCGAATACCGAATTTTATCTCCCTCGGTCTTAGCCGTAAATCGATTGCTATTATCCGCCACATAGCGCATATCCCGTCCCCCTTTCCCCACTCCGTTCGCGCCATTAGGCACATTATTGTCATACTGTCCATTGATCGGGTTCCCGGCCAACGGTGCAAAGACGGTAATTTCATCCTCCGCATCGAACCGCGTACCGGTAACTTTCGTTACCGCCGCCCCCGCAGCTTCCGACGATGGTTGATATGCTGCAAAACGCACCGCCCCGTCATCGCCGCTTTTTTTCTCCAAATCACATCCCGTCAACGCCATCGAAGACAGGAATAGTATGAGAATCGTTTGCTTCTTCATCGTCTTTAGTTTTCCTGTTCGCCAACAATCGGAGGTAACGTAGTCGCATCATTCCCCGGCTCCCACGGCAGAATGGTCGTTTCGCCGATCTCCACCTCGCCTCCTCCTTTCAAGGTAACATTATAGATATACTGGCATCCCGCCTGAAATCCGGCGATAACGTCCGTCGGCTTCGCCACATAAGTATGTCCCGCCGTCGCCACCGTGATCGTCAGATCCTGCACCATTCCCGTCCCCGGCACCACCGTCGCCTGCGTCGTCTCCACACTCGGTTGCAAATAAATGCGCCCTCTCGCCTGTGTCCCCTCGCCATTCACCAACGTAGTCGTCACCGCCCCCGTCTCGACATGAAAATCACATGTCGTATACAATCCGGTCCCTTCCAGCACCACTGACGAAACGGTCGAGATCGATTCATTAGCCATCGTGGTTTGATCGTATTTCAGATTAATAACCACCTGTGCCATCACATATCTGAATCTCAATTCAATGAAATCCGCCGTAGTCTGCACCTGATTCGCATTATTGGAATACAGAATCGCTCCTTTCTGCCCCCCGCTCTGATCGGAGAGATCCACCGCCAACACCCCGTCCGCAGT
>JAIDFC010000251.1 GCA_029054535.1 Rikenella sp.
TTTTGCTGGGGGGGCGGTTTTTTGTTTATTTTCCAGCGGCCCGTCTGTCGAGAAAAACGTTTTCTCGACAGAGCGCCGCTGTTTTCAGAAGCACAAGGGTGTATGCTGAATCCCCCCCCTTGAAAAAAAGGAGCGGCCTCCTCTTCGGTATAATGTGTATACCAGGGGAAGCCGCTCTTCGTAAAGAAATCGACAGAAAATCCTATCAAACTTTGATTTCCACTTCGACTCCGCTCGGCAGTTCGAGCTTCATCAAAGCGTCGATGGTCTTGGAAGTCGAGCTGTAGATGTCCAAAATCCGCTTGAACGTCGAAAGTTGGAACTGTTCTCTTGACTTCTTGTTAACGAACGTCGACCGGTTGATGGTGAAGATCTTCTTGTTGGTCGGCAGCGGAATCGGTCCGCTGACCACCGCGCCCGTCGACTTGACCGTTTTGACGATCTTTTCGGCAGACTTGTCCACCAGATTATGATCGTACGATTTAAGTTTTATTCTGATTTTCTGGCTCATTATTCGTCTTCGTTTTTGAATTTACCACTTGCTTTTTCGATGATCTCTTTAGAGACGTTATTCGGCACCGCTTCGAAGTGCGAAAATTCCATCGAGCTGGTTGCCCGTCCCGAAGAAATGGTCCGCAGTACGGTAACGTAGCCGAACATCTCTGCCAGCGGCACTTTGGCTTTCACCACGCGTGCGTTCCCCTTGGATTCCATCCCGGAGATCTGTCCACGCCGTTTGTTCAGGTCGCCGATGATGTCCCCCATGTTTTCTTCCGGGGTAACGACTTCGACGGCCATGATCGGCTCCATAATCACCGGATTGGCCTTAACGGCAGCATGTCTGAACCCATTCCGCGCACAGATTTCGAAGCTCAGTGCATCCGAGTCGACCGGGTGGAACGAACCGTCTTTCAAGGTAACCTTCATGGCGTCGATCGGGTAGCCGGCCAACGCCCCATTTGCCATCGCCGTAGCGAAACCTTTCTGAACGGCCGGGATAAATTCCTTCGGAATGTTCCCCCCTTTGACGATATCCTCGAATTCCAAGCCGGTAACCTCTTTCGACGAAGCCGGTCCGATTTCGAAAATGATGTCAGCGAACTTACCACGCCCCCCGGTCTGTTTCTTGAACACTTCGCGGTGTTCGAACGTCCCGGTCAGCGCCTCTTTGTAGTTCACCTGCGGCGCGCCCTGGTTGATTTCGACGCCGAATTCGCGTTTCAAGCGGTCGACGATAATTTCGAGGTGCAATTCACCCATCCCCGAAATAACTGTCTGCCCCGAATCTTCATCGGTCTTAACCGTGAAAGTCGGGTCTTCTTCAGCCAGTTTCCCCAAGCCAACGCCGAGCTTATCCAAGTCCTTCTGGGTCTTCGGCTCGATCGCCAGCCCGATCACCGGTTCCGGGAAGGTCATCGACTCGAGCACGATCGGGTTGTTTTCGTCGCACAAGGTATCCCCCGTCCGCACGTCCTTGAACCCTACCGCCGCAGCGATATCCCCTGCGCCGACAAATTCGATCGGGTTCTGCTTATTAGCATGCATCTGGTAGATACGCGAAATCCGTTCCTTTTTCCCCGAACGCGAGTTAAAGGTATAAGATCCCGCATCCAGTTTCCCCGAATACACCCGAATGAATCCCAAACGTCCCACGAACGGGTCGGTAGCGATCTTAAACGCCAAAGCGCAGAACGGATCGCTTTCACTCGGATGCCGTTTGGTCTCTTCTCCGGTCCGCGGATCTGTCCCTACGATCGCCTCCACATCGAGCGGCGACGGCAGGTAAGCGATAATCGAGTCGAGCAACAGCTGCACCCCCTTGTTCTTGAACGACGAGCCGCAGAGCATCGGCACGACGCTCATATTAATGGTCGCTTTCCGCAAAGCCACGATAATTTCTTCCGGCGTAATGGCATCGGGATCTTCGAAGAATTTCTCCATCAAAGCGTCGTCCGACGCCGCCACTTCTTCGATAAGCTTAGCGCGCGCAGCGGCAGCCTCAGCTTTCATGTTTTCCGGAATCTCTTCGATGTGGTAGTTATCCCGCACGGTCTTGTCGTCGAAGTAGACGTACGCCCGGTTGTATACCAAGTCGATCACCCCGGTAAACTTATCTTCGGCTCCGATCGGCAGCACCACCGGCACCGGATTCGCCCCGAGGCGTTCGTGCACCTGAGCGCAAACCCCGGCAAAATCGGCCCCGGTCCGGTCCATTTTATTCACATACCCGATACGCGGCACATTGTACTTATCGGCCTGCCGCCACACAGTTTCGGACTGCGGTTCGACGCCCCCCACCGCGCAGAATGTAGCTACCGCTCCGTCCAAGACCCGCAGCGAGCGTTCCACTTCGACGGTAAAGTCGACGTGGCCCGGGGTGTCGATAATGTTGATCTGATAGGTATTGTCTTTGTAGTTCCAGAAAGCGGTCGTAGCGGCCGACGTAATGGTAATCCCGCGCTCCTGTTCCTGCACCATCCAGTCCATGGTCGCCCCCCCTTCGTGAACTTCCCCGATTTTGTGTGTTTTCCCGGTGTAGAACAGGATCCGTTCCGAAGTGGTAGTCTTGCCCGCGTCGATGTGGGCCATGATACCGATGTTTCTGGTGTATTTAAGGTCTCTTGCCATAATACTGAGTGTTCCCTGTGTAAAAACCGGTTAGAATCTGAAGTGCGCAAACGCCTTATTGGCCTCTGCCATCCGGTGCATCTCTTCCTTACGTTTGAAAGCACCGCCTTCTTCATTATATGCTGCAATAATTTCCGCAGCGAGTTTTTCTGCCATCGAACGGCCGGCGCGTTTTCTCGAGAACTGGAGGAGATACCGAATGCTCAACGAAATTTTACGCTCCGGACGAACTTCCATAGGTACCTGGAAGGTAGCCCCGCCGACACGCCGAGATTTCACTTCGACCTGCGGGGTAATGTTTTCAAGCGCTTTTTTCCAAATTTCCAAAGGAGCCTTTTCCGTGTCCTTCATCTTCTCGCCTACGATATCTATGGCGTCATAGAAAATACCGTACGCAATACTCTTCTTACCGTCTAACATCAAGCTGTTGACGAACCGGGTTACCAGCACGTCGCCGAACTTGGGGTCAGGAAGTAGAATTCGCTTTTTAGGCTTCGCTTTTCTCATCGTGTTTTTTTGTTTCGCCGCGCGGGTGTCTCTTGATTGAGGAGAGACCGGCGGCTGTTGAATGTTTTTTGTAAGTGTCTTGTGTGGTTAAGTCCAAAGACGGGAGTAGCCGAAGAGCGTATTACTACTTCTTAGCCGCCCCAGCCTTCGGCCGTTTGGTCCCGTATTTCGACCGACGCTGGTTCCGCCCGTCGACCCCCGCCGCATCGAGCGTCCCGCGCACCAGGTGATACCGCACCCCCGGCAGGTCTTTCACACGACCCCCGCGAACCAAGACGATCGAGTGTTCCTGAAGGTTGTGCCCTTCGCCCGGGATGTAAGCATTGACTTCTTTCCCATTGGTCAACCGCACACGAGCGACTTTACGCATCGCCGAGTTCGGCTTCTTCGGCGTAGTCGTGTACACACGCACGCATACGCCCCGCCGCTGCGGACAAGCCTCCAAAGCCGGAGCCTTGCTCTTGTACGCCACGTCGGTCCTTCCTTTCCGTACTAACTGTTGGATAGTTGGCATGTTGTTTTTTTCTGTTTGTTTTTTTGAATTACACAAAATCGGTCCGCAAAGATACGCACTGTTTTTTGATTTTCAATACTTTTTATCCCCTTTTTCTCTTTGCTTTTTTCTGTCAACCGTTCTTTAGCTACGTGCTGGTACTGTTCTTTTTGTGAACAACCGAGCAGCGTACCGAGAGCAGAGACCGCGAGCGGGCTATGCCGAGGTAGCGCGAGGAAAACGAAGTTAAAAAGCGGCAGTTCCAACTCGTCGCCAATGAATAGTCGAAAGAAAAAGAGTTAAGGAGAGAAAGGGGTTAAATGAAGTACGGGAAATTACCAGACGATGGGTTTTTGTCCTGTAGCGACGAGGTAATCGTTGGCTTGGCTGAAGTGGCGACAGCCGAAGAATCCCCGGAATGCCGATAGCGGGGAGGGGTGCGGCGCTTTGAGGATGCAGTTTTCGGCCGCGTTCACGACTGCGGCTTTGCGTTGGGCATAGGAACCCCAGAGCATGTAGACTACATGCGATTTTCGTTGGGCGATCGTTCGCACCACAGCGTCCGTGAACTCTTCCCATCCCTTGCCGGCGTGGGAGGTCGGGGTGTGCGCCTGGACCGTCAGCACCGCGTTGAGCATCAGGACCCCCTGTTCGGCCCAGCGGTCGAGTTCGCCGGAGGCGGGCATCGGCGCGCCGGTGTCGTCGCACACCTCTTTGAAGATGTTCTGCAACGACGGCGGGAACTGTGTTCCCGGGGCCACCGAGAAACAGAGGCCGTTGGCCTGTCCTTCGTTGTGATAGGGGTCCTGGCCGATGATGACGACTTTCAGTCGGTCGGCCGGGCAGCTGTTGAAAGCCCGAAAAATGTCGGCCGCCGGCGGATAAACCACATGGGTCATGTACTGCTCGCGAACGAAAGCGGTCAGTTGTTCGAAATAGGGCTTTTCGAACTCCTCGGCCAACAACTCGTGCCACGAAGGGTCGATTTTGACGTTTGCCATAGTATAATATGTATCTGTTTTTTATGTCCGTTCTTTAGCGACAGGAGGAAAACGAAGTTAAAAAGCGGCAGTTCCATACGGTAGCCAAACACGGGGCGTAAAATACAGTTGCCATTTTACTCCCGCATCGTCAGTTCCAACACGCCGCCCGAGACGATGTCGTGCCACGTGATGAACGGTGCCCCCAAAGCGTGGCCGTTCAGTTTCATCCCCTCGATCCGGTAACGTTCGGCCGAAACACCCGGAGCACGAACCGTAAAGGTCTTTCCGTCGGCCAGATGAACGGTGGTCTCTTCAAACAGCGGCGTCCCGATCGCGTAGTTGAGACTCACCGGGTCCACCGGGTAGAATCCCATCGCGCTGAAGACGTACCAGGCCGACATCTGGCCGCAGTCTTCGTTGCCGCACAAGCCGTCCGGACGCGCCGAGTACTGCGTCCTCAGGATCTGCGATACGTATTTTTGGGTCTTCTCGGGCCGGCCGATGTAATTGTACAGGTAGGCCACGTGGTGCGACGGTTCGTTGCCGTGCGCGTACTGGCCGATCATCCCCGTGCTGAAGATCGGCAGCGAGTCCGATGCCTCCGGCGCGAGCGTGAACATCTCGTCCAGTCGCCGCTCGAACTGGGTCGGTCCGCGCATCAGCCGGATCAGACCCTCGACGTCCTGCTGTACCGCCCACAGGTATTGCCATCCGTTGCTTTCGGTGATGTGTTCCGTGTAGACCTTCGGATCGAACCCCGCTACCCACTCGCCGTCCGAGAGGCGCGGCTGCATGAAGCCCGATGCCGGTTGGAAGAGGTTCATGTAGCTTTTCGACCGGAGGATAAATTCGTTGTAGACCGAGTCTTGTCCGAGGCGTCTCGCCAGCTGGGCGATGCAGTAGTCGTCGTAGGCATACTCCAAGGTCTTGGAGAGCGATTCGCGTTCCAGGTCGGCCGGCACGTAACCCATCAGTTTGTAGAGGCCGATACCTCGGTAGTCGTCTCGGTCGGCCGTTCCGACGCAAGCCCTCAGCACCCGATCGAGCATCGTCTCTGGCAACAGCCCTTTCAGGGCCGCCTCGACCAGCACCGGAACGGCGTGGTAGCCGATCATCATGTCGGTCTCGTCGCCCCACAGCGGCCAGACGGGCAGCATCCCGTGCTGGTCGTAGAAGTCGAGCATCGAGGCGGCCATCTCCCGCACCCGCGCCGGGTGCAGGAACGTGTAGAGCGGGTGGGCGGCCCGATAGGTGTCCCAGAGCGAGAAGGTGGAGTAGTTGTGGCCCCCCTCGCCCGACACGCGCCCGGCGTGTATCTCGCCGTCGGCTCCGCGATACAGCCCGTCGACGTCGTCGAAAAGGGTCGGGGCCAGCATGGTCCGATACAAGGCCGTATAGAATGTCCGGCGTTCGTCGACCGTCCCGCCCCGGACCTCGATTTTCGAAAGTTCGGCATCCCACGTCGCCTGTTGTGCCCGCCGGACGCTGTCGAAGTCGAACGTGGGCATCTCGGCCGCCAAGTTTCGACGAGCGCCGGCCAGGTCGACCGCCGAAATCGCGGTCCGCACGACGACAGGTTCCCGCTCGTCCGCCTCCACCCGAAATGTGAAACGACCGATATGGCTTCGGATGCCGTTGTATGCGCTGTCGCGATGGTGCGAAACGAGGGTGTCGATCCGATACGAGACGAACGGCTGCGAGAATTGGGCCACGAAGTAGACTTTCTGTCGCGGCGCCCATCCTTCCGAGAAGCGATACCCCTCGATCGTGCGGTCGTCGACCACCCGCAGCGAGGAGCCCGTCGTGTAGTCCCAGTTCATCGCTTTTGAGAGGTTCACGAATACGGTCGCTTCGGTCGTCGCCGGAAAGGTGTACCGTTGCATCCCGCACCGCTCCGTGGCCACGAGTTCGACGCGGGTGTCGTAGTCGCTCAACAGGACGCTGTAATACCCGGCCTCGGCCTGTTCGTCCTCGTGCCGGAACCGCGAGTAGACGCCCAGCTCGCCCTCGCCGATCCGAAACGGAGGCACGGCGGGCATAAAGCTGATGTCGTACAAATCGCCCGCCCCGGTCCCGCTCAGGTGGGTGTGCGAAAAACCGGCGATCGTCGTGTCCCGCCAGTCGTAGCCCGAGATCCGGTCCCAACCGCTGGTCCCGTTGTCGGGCGACAGCTGGACCATCCCGAACGGTGCGCTGACACCCGGGTAAACGTTTCCCGGACCGTCGGTCCCGATCAACGGGTCGACGATCTCGGCCAGGCGTGTCGACGACGAGGAGGAGGGCGAAACGCTCCGGTCGCATGACACGATCAACGCAAAAACGGTCGCTGCTACGCCCAAGGTACGATGGAGTTGCATGGTCATTCGGCTTTTCTACAAAGATAGATAATCCTTTTTTTTCTATATTTGTCTTGTCAATATATGTGCTGTTTTTTTTGATGATTGTTCTTGGGCTGCTGTATGGGGAGGGGTTTCTTCTCGGAGGCAAAGAGCTAAAGAAACTTTGTTTTTGATTTTTTTCGGGTGCCTTGAATCGGTGTTTCATAAATCGCGACCTTCGGTCGTGCGCGCCGAGCGGCGTTTTTCGATGGAGATCGTGTGGAAGTGAGCTTCGGTCGGGGAGATTCGACGAGGAGGGGCGGTTGGTGGATTGGATACGTAAGATATGGAAACGGATGCGGTTATGGTTTGGATAATCTGTATATTATTGATCGGCGGGTATTTGCTGGGGTCGATACCCAGCGCGGTGTGGATCGGTCGGTGGTTCTACGGCGTCGACGTGCGCGAGCACGGGAGTCATAACGCCGGGGCGACCAACACGTTGCGCGTGTTGGGACGCAAGGCGGCGTTGCCGGTTTTCGTGATCGATGCCGCGAAGGGATATGGGGCGGTGATGTTGGCTCATTTCTCGGACCTCACGGGTGATGGCTTTTTCTTTTTCAAAATCGCGCTCACGGCGGCGGCGATTTTGGGACATATTTTCCCGATTTTCGCCGGATTCAAAGGCGGGAAAGGGGTCGCGACGATGGCGGGGTGTATGCTCGCCATTGCGCCGGTGCCGATGCTGCTGGGGCTGGCGACGTTCATTATCGTCTTGGCGGCGAGCCATTATGTTTCGCTGGGGTCGATGGCGGGCGGAGTGCTTTTTCCGTTCTATATCGTCCTGGTCGACGGATTCGGATCGCCTTACAAGATTCTTTTCGGGGTTCTGGTGGCGGCGGTGCTGCTGATTACGCACCGGAAGAATATCAAGCGGCTCCGGGAGGGGACGGAAAACAAGACTTATCTTTTTCTGCGCCGTCCGGTATCAGGGCAACAAAAAAAGTGTTGCTAAAATCAAAACACTTGCGGGTCGAAGCCTGCGGGGGCACAATCATCGCGAGAGCAATGGAATATTACGTCTGTGCCGGTGCCGCTCGGCACTCGAATCAGGCAGCCTCTACTGTTTCCGCGGGCTGCGAGCCGGAGCCGGACTGTGTTCGGGTGGATCGTTAGGCAGCGAGTCCACGAGTTTCTTGAACGAAAAGCGGAGGCCTGAAAAGTAAGCGGGTTCTGTCCTAATGAAAGCACGGGCAGAACCCGCGGTCTGAAAAATACGCTTTGGGGGGGACGGTCGGTCTGTCGCTCTCAGAACTTCCGCACCATCACCCGCATCGTAGTGCCGTGGTTGATTTCGGAATCGAGTACGAAGATCCGCCCGTTGTGGTATTCCTCGATGATCCGCTTGCTGAGCGACAGCCCCAGCCCCCATCCCCGGGTCTTGGTGGTGAAACCCGGTTGGAAAATCCGTTTGAAGTTGGCTTTGGGCATCCCTTTTCCCGAGTCTCGGACGTCGATGCAGATCCATTTGGCGTCCCGCACCGAAAGCTGGACGGAGATCGAACCCCGCCCCTGCAACGCGTCCAGCGCGTTCTTGAGCAGATTCTCAACCACCCACTCGAACAGGGCGTCGTTCACCATCCCCTGCATCGGTTCGGCCGTACAGCGAGCGAAGTTCAGCGTAACGTTTTTCGGAATCCGTGTCCGGAAGTAATCCACGGCGCCGGACACCAACTCATAGATGTTCCGTGGCGCGAGGTTCGTCGTCGCCCCGATCTTCGAAAAACGGTCCACCACTTTCAACAGCCGGGTCAGGTCTTTGTTCATCTCGTCCACCACGAACGGTTCGATCCCCTCCTGTGCCCGCAGGTATTCGAGCCAACCGAGCAACGAACTGGTCGGCGTTCCGAGCTGATGGGCGGTCTCTTTGGCCATCCCGATCCAGACGCGGTTCTGCTCGCTGTGCTTCGACGAGCGGAACGCGATGAAAGCGAAACCGATGAAAACGGAGAAAATGCCAAGCTGTATCCACGGAAAGTACTGCAGTGCCTTGAGCAACGGCGACTCGTCGTAAAAAACCCGAACGATCCGCCCCTGGGCGGTCGGAATCTCGATCGGATCGCGCCCCCCGGAACGCATGCTCTCGAGCTTGTCGGCCAACCGTTCCGGATCGGCCATCACCGACGGGTCGATCCGCCGAGACTGAAGCACGCGCAGGTGATCGTCGCACACGATCACCGGAATGTTGTCCGAAAAATCGATGATCCGAGCCAGTATCGCTGCCTGCTGCCGGTTGCCGTGGCTGGCGGCCTTCACGGTCTCGCCGACGGCGAACGACCACAAGTGCACCTCGTGCCGCTCTTTGTCGCGTAGCTGTCCCACCAGGTAGTTCGAGTAGATCAACGACGCTACGCCGATGGCCAGTCCGATCACGATGAATAACAACTTGCCGCGGTAACCGATCGAAAACTTCCGCATAATAATATGATAATGGTACTTTTATATATATCTGTTCTTTAGCGACGGGAGGGTACTGTACTTTCTGTGAACAGAAAGTACCAAAGAAACTTCGGGCGATACTGCGTATCGCATGGGCTGCCGTAGTCAAGAGCCTTGAGGACTATTTCTTGGGCCGGGAGTAATGGCGCGCTTTATTGCGAGTTAATCACTTAGCGCGCCATTACCCCAGCCCAAAAGTAAACTCAAAGCTTTTCACTAAGAACGGTGATCGGATGCGTAAGCATCCGGGAAAGTTTTTCTGGTTCTCTTTGTTCA
Source organism: Rikenella sp. (assembly GCA_029054535.1). Classification (GTDB taxonomy): domain Bacteria; phylum Bacteroidota; class Bacteroidia; order Bacteroidales; family Rikenellaceae; genus Rikenella. Next base: position 9,705 of record JAIDFC010000251.1, read on the forward strand.
CAAAGAGAACAGTTCCATCCGGTAGCCAAACACGGGGTATATGAAAACAGTACGGTTATTATTGTTCGGTATCGGTCATGTTATCGGTCGTGGGCCGTAGGAAGAAGAGTTGAATCGCAATCGCCGCCGCGACGATCACACTCAGCCAGGCGAATCCGATCCCCAGATGATTCCCCGCAGCCCACCGTCCCAGGATTTCGGTAACGCCCGCGCCGGCGAAGACCCCGATCATGTTCATAATCCCGTACGCCGTGGCCCGGTAGCGGTCCGAAACGAATTGGCAGAGGATCGGCATGTTGTTGGCATCGAAAATTCCGTATCCGACGCCGAACAGCAGTCCTGCCCCTACGATCCCCGCCAGGTTGTGGCTGAATCCGAGCAGCAACAGCGACGGAATGGTCATGCCGAGTCCAATGGCTCCGGTATAAATCCGCCCGCGGAGGTTCCGGCGCACCCACCGGTCCGACAAGATCCCGCCGACGATTACCCCGATGAACGAAGAGGCGGCAATGGTGATCGTCGCGATCGGTCCGGCCTCTTTCATGTCGCGACCCAAGCTGCTGGCGAACAGTTCCGGCAGCCAGTTCTTGGTTGCCCATCCCGGCAGGCTGGGCGCGGCGAAGTAGAACAGGATCGCCCAGAACGCGATGTTCGAGAAGAGCAATCCGAAACTCTTCAGCAGGTTCGTGAACTGGCCTCTGACGCTTGTCGTTCGTGTCCGGTTCGTCCGTCGCGCGACGACGGCTTCCGGATTTTCGTGCAGGAAGAAGATCAGGATCAAGGCATAGGCCATCCCGATGATTCCGAACCCTTGGAATGTCGCGTGCCACGAGAAAGCTACTGCCGCAGTCGCTCCGAATCCGCCGATCGCCTGCCCGGCATACAGCCCGGTCATATGGATCCCCACGGCCAACGATCTCGACCGATCGCGGTGCCAGTCGGCGATCATCGCCAATCCGGCCGGAATATAGAGCGCTTCGCTCACGCCCATCACGGCCCGCAGGCAATACAACTGGTTGAACGTCTGGGCGTATCCCATCCCGAACGTAACGGCCGACCAAACGAATAAACTTCCCACGACGAGCCACTTACGGCTCAATCGGTCGGCCACGGCTCCGGCCACGGGGCTGACGCAGCCGTAGATCCACAGAAAAACGGCCATCAGTCGGCCGAAGTTGGCGGCCGACTGTAACTCAGCGATGTCCACCTGCATCGAGTCGCGCATGGTGGAGAGCATCTGTCGGTCCATGTAGTTGAGCAGGGCGACGCCCCACAACAAGCCGACGACGATCCAGGGATAAATTTTGTTTTCGGAAGGGGTGGGTTGGGTCATGATCGGTCGGGTGTTTTTGGTTTGGGTTTGGGAGATGGGTTGCCGCGGCTGTCGGTCGGTGCGTTTGGCAACACAGGTATGGTGCGGACCGTAGTGTTCGACGGCCCCAATTACTTCGTCTCGAGTTCCTGTGCGACAGGCGACTCTTCGCTTGAAGTCTTGTCGTCCTCGGTCAGCAGCGATCGGATCACGATACTCCCCACCACCCACAGCCCTCCCAGGAACGTGAATGCTACCAGGATCAACATTTTTTTAGGCGCCGCCGGATGGTCCGGGATGATGGCCGGTTCGACCACCGTCGCGATCGGCATCTCCTCCTGGAGCTTGATTTTCGTCATCTCGACCTGCGAAGCCGTCTGATTCCAGACGTTGTACGCCAGCGTCCGTTCGTTCCGCAGCCGTTCGATCCGCACCCGCAGCGATTCGGACGAGATGTTCCGGTTTTGGTCGATCGCTTCGGCCAGCCGGTCTTCGACCTCGTAGTACCGCGCCCGCGCCTCGGCGTTCTGACGGATGTTCTGTTCCAGGTCGTGCCGTGTTTTTTGGGTCCGGTAGGCCGTCATGTATTTTTGGAGTTTCGCCACGAGCGAGTCGGCCACCACGGCCGAAACCAGCGGATCCTGCATCGTTACTTGCGCCTCCAGCATCGACGTTTTTTTATCGTTCTGTACGGTCATCATGCTGTTTAACGCCCTCACGAACCCTTTGTATTCGGCCGGTAGACGGAAAATATCCACCGAGTCGACCGGCGGTAACGCTTTTTCTTCGTTTCGATCGCGCCCCGACGACAGCACCCAGCCGATCGCTCGTCCCGGAGCCGACAGGATGTGTTTCCACCAAGCCTGCCGTTGCCGCTCCGTAACGTACTCGAACAAGCTCATCCGTTCCCCCGCTTGTCCCGTCTTTTTAGGGGCGAGGGTTACCGGAATCTCGGCGAACTCCAGCAGAAATGGGGTGCTTTTGACGATCTCCGGAAAGATCTCCGTCGTGATCCCTTCGCTCCCTCCTCCGGCGTTGAGGTTGAATCCGGCCATCGCCGCGAGTCCGGCCATTCCTCCTCCGCCGTTGTTGCCGGATTTGCTCTCCGGCGCCAGTTTGATCGTCGTTATGTAGGTTTTCGGGATGCTGAAACCCACCACCAGACCCACCGCCGCCCCGATCAGGGCGTATTTCAGGATCCGTTTGCGGGCGCTCCACACCGTGTGCAGCAGTTCCAGCAGATCGATCTCTTTTTCTTCGTTCGGTTTGTCGTTCGTTTCGATTTCCGGTTGTTTCTGGGCCATCGTGATTGTATCCGTAGGGGTGAATGAAGATGCTTCTTCTGACAAAGATAACGATTTTACGGAAACCCTTTGCGCGCTGTTTCGCCGAGCGGAAGAAAAGCCGTTCATTCGTCTTCGACTTTGTAATATGATGTTGGTATGAAATATTTTACTATCGAAGAGCTATGTGTGTCGGAGACGGCTCGCCGCCGAGGCATCGACAACCGGCCCTCGGCAGCGATCGCCGGTAAATTGCAAACCCTCGTCGAGCAGCTGCTCGATCCGCTTCGCGAGGCCTGGGGCGGTCCGATCGCGGTGAACAGCGGCTATCGTTGTCCGGAACTGAATGCGGCGGTCGGCGGGGTCGCGACGTCGCAACACTTGAAAGGCGAGGCGGCGGATATCACCGTGGGATCCACTGCCGACAACAAGCGGCTGTTCGATAAGATCTTGGAAATGCAGGCCGCAGGCCGCATCGCCTTCGACCAGCTGATCGACGAATCGAACTTCCGATGGATACACATCTCCTACCGGGCTGGTGCCAACCGGGGGCAGGTGCTCCATCTTTGACGCGCTGCCTGTAATATGCCGTCTTTGATAAGCCGTCTTTGATAAGCCGTCTTTGATAAGCCGCCTTTGATGCGCCGTCGGCACGCCTAAATCTCAGCCAGCAACGGCTGCACGCGGTCTTTCTCCGAAAGCAACAGCTCCTCGGTCCGTAGTCCGTAATGCGCCAGCCGCCAGTCCACCCCGATCGCCGGGTCGTTCCACCGCACCCCGCCGTCGAACTCCGGGTGGTAGTAGTCCGTACATTTATACAGAAACTCGGTGTCGTCCGACAAGGTCAAAAAACCGTGCGCAAACCGCGGCGGCACGTAAAACTGCCGTTTATTCTCCGCCGTCAGTTCGACGCCGTACCATTTTCCGTACGTCGGACTCTCCGGCCGCAGGTCCACGGCCACGTCGTACACCGCCCCGGCCACGACCCGAATCAGCTTCCCCTGTGCATGCTCCCGCTGGAAGTGCAACCCTCGCAATACCCCCCGCCGCGACTTGCTGTGGTTGTCCTGGACGAACTCTACGGACGCCCCGAACAGCTCGTCGTAGTCTCGTTTGGCGTAAGTCTCCATGAAAAAGCCCCGCGCGTCGCCGAACACGGTCGGCTCGATCACGATCAACCCGTCGATCGGTGTCTCGATCTTCGTAAACTTCATTCTTTGTATTTGTAATTGTATGGTTCTTTGTGTCGTCTGGAACTGTCGTTTATTGGCTTCGCAATGGTCATTCAGGCCGTAGCCTCGCTCCGCGAAGACCCGCTATTTCTCGCTGATGTTCGGCGGGCTTCGCACGTTCCGACCTATTTTCAGCTTGGAAACCGCGACCTCCGGTCGCGCGGTTCGGTGCCACCCCCGGCGACGGACGCAATTCTCGCTACGCTCGGTTGCGATCGCGCTGGCGCCGAACCGGTGCCGCTCGGTA
>JAIDFC010000252.1 GCA_029054535.1 Rikenella sp.
CTCCGGCCGGGAATCCCCGTCGTTTTGATCGTTCGGGTCCGAATCCCCCTTGTTCTGATCCCGGTTCCGGTCGTCGTTCCCCCCGCCCCCGCCACCGTTTTGGTCCTGGTTTTGGTTTTGATCTCGGTTGTTCCGGTCGTCGTTCCCGCCACCACCGCCACCGTTTTGGTTCTGGTCTTGGTTTTGATTCTGATTTTGGTCCTGGTTGTTCTGGTTCTGATTCTGGTCCTGCTGCTGTTTGAGTTTCTGAGCATAGGCCAGGTTGAGTTTCGCCTCCCGGTCCTCCGGCACCAACCGGAGTGCGTTTTTGTAGGCTTCGATCGCCTGGTCGATCTGCCGCTGCCGGACGTACGTATTCCCGAGGTTGTAATACGTCGCCGCCTGCCTCCGCCGATCGGATCCGTCCTGAGCCAGCTTTTCGTACGTGGCCGCCGCGTCGTCGTAACGCTCCTGCTTGTACAACGCCCCGCCGAGGTTGAAATTGGCTTCGTACGAGTTGATGTTCTTCTCGATCGCCCGTTTGTACCCCACCTCGGCTTCGGGATACTTACCCTCGTAGTAGGCCCTGTTTCCCTGTCGGATATCGGCCCTTTCTTTCTGTCCCCAGGCCGCCGAGACGCTCAGCAGCAACACTCCGGTCGCCGCCGCCCAACTGTTATACCGCATCGCCATCGTTCTCAACCTCCTTTCCGTCGTTTCGATGTTTTTGCCACCCGCCCGTCGTCGAGATGACGAGATCGTCCTCGGCCGGCATCTCGCCCGCTTCGATAGCCGTCGCCCCCGGCGCGAGGGGTTCCTGCCCCGGTTCCGGGATCTCTTTGGTCTCTTCGATGTAGAAATAGGCGTCGAAATAGGCCTGTTCGTTGTCTTCCGGGGTCGGGGCCATTTTGGCGAACTTCACCAGATCGGCCAACGCGAACAACTCCCGCAGTTTCGTCCGCAACTGCTCGTCGTTCGAGTCCCGCATCGCCTCCAACAGCTGGTCCGAAGTCATCTCCATGGCGCCGATCCCGTAGCGTCCCTGGATGTAGATCCGCACGATATCCGCCAGCTGCGAGTAATACTCCTTGTGTTTTCCGTTCTGCCAGAGTTTTTTGCTGTGGAGTTTTTCGAGCGCCCGGATCGCGGCGACATGCGGCGGTACGCTTCGTTTAGCGCCCGTTCGCCGTTTTTTCCGTCCGAAGTACCTGACCAGAAGATAAATGACTCCGGCCAACAACACCGCCACCGCCGCTCCCCAGTAGACCAGTTCCCGGATCTCGGCGAAGACGAGCGGCGTATGGATCGGTCGTTTGATGTCCGAGAGCTGATAGGTAGCCGTGTCGATGTCGAAGGTCCGGACCTCGATTCCGAGCCTTTCGGGGGCGAGTATCGTATCCCCTTTTCCGTCCGAGGCATCCCCGGGCGAGGCCGACCAAACGACCGGAAAACCGTCGACGCGGTAACTTCCGGCGTCGAATCCGGTGAGCCGGTAGACCACCCTGAGGCGAATCCGGCGCCCCTCCCGACTCAAGGTATCGACGCGGTCGATCCCGAGCATTTCGATCTGCGGCACGAACTTCCGGTCCTCGAACTGCGGGAGCCGGATCTCCTGCGCCACATCCTTGTCGATATCGAGCTCCAGGAAGAACTGGTCTCCGATCAGAACGGTATCGGCCGAGAATCGGGTGTGCACCTCCGGCGGCCTCTGCCCGGCCGGCTGTTGAGCGGCCCCGCGTCCCGTTCCGAAAAGCAGTGCGCACGACAGACAGACAATCCAACGACAACGTAATTTCATCTCGTGAAGGCTTTTATCGCATCTTGACATTTATCCGGTTCCTTTATCGCATTTTGAAGAGCCGCAACAGCGCGGCGACATAGTCTTCGCCGGTCTCCACCTCGACCCAGTCGACCCGACACTTGGTCAACGCCTGCGCGACGACCGTCGACGCGGCCTCCCAATAAGCCGCATAGCTTTCCCTGGTCCTCCGCGAAGCGCTGTCGACCCAGACCTTTTCTCCGGTCTCGGCATCCTGTAGTTCGACGATCCCCACGTCGGGCAACGCCGCCTCCCGCCGGTCGCAGATCCTGATCCCCACCACGTCGTGCCGCGCAGCCGCAATCTTGAGCCCCTCCTCGAAGTTCACCCCCGCGGCATCGGGTGCGAGGTCCAAGAAGTCGGTCAGCAGGAAAGCCGTACACCGTTTTTTCATCACATTGGTGAAAAAGCGCAACGCCTCGTTCAGATCGGTCCCCTTTCCCTCGGGTTCGAAGTCGATCAGGTCGCTGATAATCCGCAACACGTGTTGCCGTCCTTTCTTCGGCGGCACGTACTTTTCGATGCGGTCCGAGAAGAAGATACACCCGATTTTGTCGTTATTCTGAGCGGCCGAGAAAGCCAACACCGCGGCGATTTCGGTCATGAGGTTTTTCTTGAGCTGCCCCCGTGTCCCGAAGAGCCTCGACGCGCTGACATCCACCAGCAGCATCATGGTCAACTCCCTCTCCTCTTCGTAGACTTTGATATACGGTTTCCGGTTGCGCGCCGTAACATTCCAGTCGATATCGCGAACATCGTCCCCCGGCCGATAGTCTCTGACTTCGCTGAAAGCCATCCCTCTCCCCTTGAAAGCGGAATGGTACTTTCCGGCGAAAATATCATTCGAGAGTCCGCGGGTTTTGATCTCGATCTTGCGGACTTTTCGGAGTATATCTTCTTCGTTTTCTTTCATCTTTTTCTTTCTGACTTTGGGTCGGTCCAATCCGGTTGGGTTAGACACAGCCGGGCAGGAGCGTCTTTTTCGTCTGCCAAGCGGCGTTTTACCCGGCTCCGGGCCGCGTGCCCGCGGTGGGCAATGGGCCGTGTCTGCTTCAAACAGCGGCAACGACGGGTATAGCTCGATTCCCTTTGAGGAATGGTAATACCTAATTATTCAGCTGCGATATTTTTCTCGCCCGGCAGGCCAGGTTGGAGTGCCCAGCGGCACCGTTGCCTCCAGGATAGGGAGAGTGCCGCTCGGCGTTTTGTTGGCCTACCGGATGCACCACTACCCCGACAACAGCCTGCCGACTGCCTACCGACCGAGCGAAGTGCGTTTGCAAGAAAACCTCGTCCTCGGGCGCGCGCCCCCGGCGCTCGCCTATGGCGTTCGCCCGCTCCGAGGCCGCCGACTCTACGAGTCGTGGTTGCCTGCGGGTTTGCTGTTGGTTTAGGCCTGTTTCCTGATCGAAGCCATCCGTTTCCGCCGGGGAAACTTGTCCTCTCGGGGAAGTTGATGTATTCCCTCTAATCCGCTCGAGCCGCGGAGGCTCATCCTTTTTGGTATGCCCCAAAAAGGATGCAAAAAGCGCATCCAAGGAGGCTTCGCCCCCTTGGCAATCCCCCTTTTCCCTTTCAGCAGTCGACGCATCGCCGACAACCGCGCCTGCAAGGCGCGCGGGCCAGTCGTTATCGCACGCGAAGAT
>JAIDFC010000253.1 GCA_029054535.1 Rikenella sp.
GGTGGTGTACGAGGGGGTGGCGGTCAACACGACGGCCGATCTGAATCGCGACGACGCGGCGCATCCGCGGCCGCTGGGGAATCCCACCGAGGGGGCGTTGCTTCTGTGGCTCGACGGGCGCGAACCGGTGCAGGATTATGCCGCCTTGCGCCAGGGGGCGGAGATGATGGCCCAGCTGCCGTTCTCGACCCGGCATAAGTATATGGCGACGATCGTACGGTCGGGAGCAGAGGGGTTCGAGGGACAGGCCGTATTGTATGTCAAGGGGGCGCCGGAGTTCGTGTTGGGGTTCTGCGACGGCCTGACGGACGAGCGGCGGCGCGAGATCGAAACCCGGTTGCTCGACTACCAGGGCCGGGCGATGCGGACCTTGGGCTTCGCTTATCGGGCGTTGCCGGGAGGAGCGGATGACTATGCGCATTACGACAGCGAGCGGCTCAAGGCTTTGGTGGCCGAGGGGGGATTGACCTTTGCGGGGTATACGGCGATTATGGACCCGGTGCGGGAGGATGTTCCGGCGGCTGTGGCGGAGTGTATGGCGGCGGGGATCGCCGTGAAGATCGTTACGGGGGATACGCCGGGGACGGCGCGCGAGATCGGTCGGCAGATCGGCCTGTGGGATCCGGCCACGGACGGCGCCCGGCAGGAGATCACGGGGCTCGAGTGGGAGGCCTTGTCGGACGACGAGGCGTTCGAGCGGGCGGGGGATATCAAGATCATGTCGCGTGCGCGGCCGATGGACAAGCAGCGGCTGGTGCGGATGCTCCAACGGCGGGGCGAGGTGGTGGCCGTTACGGGCGACGGGACGAACGACGCGCCGGCGCTGAACTTCGCCAACGTCGGGCTGTCGATGGGGAGCGGCACGTCGGTGGCCAAGGAGGCCAGCGACATCACGCTGCTCGACGACTCGTTCGCCAGCATCGCCGCGGCGGTGATGTGGGGACGGTCGGTCTATCGGAACATCCAGCGGTTCGTGCTGTTCCAGCTGACGATCAACGTGGCGGCGCTGACGATCGTCTTTCTGGGGGCTTTGCTGGGGTTTGCGCTGCCCCTGACGGTAACGCAGATGCTGTGGGTCAATCTGATTATGGACACTTTTGCGGCAGGGGCTTTGGCGTCGTTGCCGCCGGACAAACGGGAAATGACGCATGCGCCGAGGCGGACGACGGATTTCATCATCACGCCTTTCATGCGGCGGTCGATTCTCGGGACAGGGATCGGATTCGTGGCGGTGCTCCTGGGGTTGCTCTACCTCTTCGGACGGATGGAGGGGGGTGTTACGCTGTACAGACTGTCGGTTTTCTTTACGGTTTTCGTGATGCTCCAGTTCTGGAACATGTTCAACGCCAAGGCCTATGCGAGCGGAAGGTCGGCGTTCCATGGGTTGGGACACGATGCGGGCTTTTTGCTGGTGGCGGCGCTGATCGTTGTGGGGCAGGTGCTGATCGTCTCGTTCGGAGGCGAGGCGTTCCGTGTGGTCCCGTTGTCGCTGCGCGACTGGGCGATGATCGTAGGGGCGACCTCGGCGGTGCTGTGGATCGGCGAACTGATCCGACTGGGGCGGAGATTCTCTGCCCGGCGCGACGAACGCCGCGAGGCGCAAACGAAAAACCGAAAATAACTTTTTTCGACTTTTCGTTTGCAAAATCCTCTTTTCGTATTACCTTTGTGCCGTTCTTCGACGAACGATTCCTGCTTTCGGGCAGCTTCGATACCATTTTTGCATGGGCCTTGTGCTTTTCAGGCAGACACCCCCGCCAACGTCTGCCATCAACGAAAATCATGAGGTCCATGCTTTTCTTTTATCTATTTCTTTCAAGTTTGTTGATGCTATTTCATTAGCTACAGGAGGGTACTGTACTTTCTGTGAACAGAAAGTACAGTTCTATTCCGTAGTCAAAGAATGGTCCCAACGATCATCAAAGAAATAGGCAGAGAGGGAGCGGATAATTGTCGGGAAATCGTATATTTGTAGTGTTGTAAATGTCATCACAGTAAAAACACAGATAGTTAGACACGAGGTATGAAACCGACACTTTTGGTATTGGCGGCCGGGATGGGGTCGCGCTACGGATCGCTCAAGCAGATGGACGGGATCGGTCCGAACGGGGAGGCGATTATTGATTATTCGATTTACGATGCGATTCGGGCGGGGTTCGGGAAGGTCGTTTTTGTGATTCGGCACAGTTTCGGGGCGGAATTCAAGGAGGTTTTCAACGCGGAACGGTTCGGGGGGCGGATTGCGGTGGAGTATGTGTTTCAGGAGTTGGATGCGGGTTTGCCGGCGGGTTATAGTGTGCCGGTGGGGCGGGAGAAGCCGTGGGGGACGAACCATGCCTTGATGATGGGCGGGGCGGTTATTGCGGAACCGTTTGCGGTGATTAATGCAGACGATTTTTACGGCCAGGATGCCATTGCGAAGATGGGGGGATACTTGG
>JAIDFC010000254.1 GCA_029054535.1 Rikenella sp.
GCCCTCAAGCCGGGCGGGCTCCGCGTGCCCGCGGGAGGCAGTGGGCTCCCGGAGTCAAGAGCACTTCGCAAAAACCCAACAAAAACCGCTGGGCGGGCGATACTGCGTATCGCAATACCACCGAAAACCCCGACACAAAGATGCTCCTCATCGCGATAACCGGCACGAAAGACACTTTCCGGACCCGATCCGAACAAACATGAACAAAAAGTCAGTATGCAACGAGTGATGATAAGCGGCGCGACCGGATTGGTCGGCAGCCACCTGATAACCTCCTTGCTCGACTCGCAGGGAGGCGCAGCGAAATACAGCCCGATCGCCGTCGGCCACAGCGAACAGTCGTGGGAACGGCTCGAGTGGCTGTTGGCGCGGCGGGGGTTGGACCCGAAGGGCCTCTGCGAGCGACGAGTCGCCGAGTTGGAATACATAGACGACTGTCGACGGCTGATACAGGAACACCGCCCGGAAGTTCTTTTCCATTGTGCCGCCCGGGTCTCGGTCGGCGCGGCACGCGACGGCGAGCGGTTGGTTACGGAAAACGTAGCCATGACCCACAACCTGATTACGGCCGCCTTAGAGCTGCCCGTCGACGAACGGCCGCTATTCGTCCATGTCAGCTCGATCGCCGCGCTGGGCGGAAGCGTCGGACCGAACGGGTGCATCGACGAGGGAGCTGTGATGGAGAACCTGGCCGGCGCGTCGGCTTATGCCCGGAGCAAGTTTCTCGCCGAAAATGAAGTCTGGCGCGGAGCGGCCCACGGATTACGGGTCGTGATGGTCAACCCCGGAGTGATCCTCGGCGAGATGTCGCCCGAGTCGGGGTACTGGCTGAACGGCCTGTTCGCTGCCGTGCGGCGGGGGGGGGGGCGCTTTTGGATCGAGGGCAAGACGTCGTTCGTGTCGGCCGACGACGTCGCCCGGGCGATGCTCCTGCTGTCGGAACGACCGGAAAGCTGGGGAAAACGTTATATTCTTTCGGCCGAGAATCTTTCGTATCGTCGGTTCCTCTCGCTGATCGCCCGAGCGGTCGACCGACCCGAACCGATGTTTCGGATACCCCGGTGGATGGTACGGGCCGCCTCCCGTTTCGCGCCGGCGTTGGCGGCGCTGACCGCCTCCGGCCGGCGGTACGACGGTTCGGCCATCCTGAACGCCATCCCGTTCCGCTACTCCGACCTTTCTCGGGTGCTCGACCAGGTGGGGAGCCTCTGACCGGCCCCGCCGGGGCGAGGGGCGGAAAGGAGCGAAAGGCCGATCCCCCGGTTTTTTGTTATTTTTGCGCAAAATACCGAAATGAAACACCGTATAATACGTAAAATCTGGATAAGCTGTTGGGCAATCCTGTGCGGATCGTCCGTCGCTTCGGCCCAGTCGTTGAGAGTCGTCGTGCGCAACGAGGCGGACGAGGCATTGCCTTATGCGTATATTTATGTGAACGGCCGGGCGATGGCGGTTACCGACACGCTGGGGATCGGGGCGGTGCCCGAGGCGAAGCTCTCGTTGGGGGATACGCTCACGGTGAGCTACGTAGGGGCCGAGTCGGAACGGACGGTCTATGACCGGGCCATGCAACGGCAGGGCGAGTGGTCGGTCTCTCTGAGAGAGAGGTACCGCACCCTGACGGCTGCCGAGGTAGTGGTGCGGGCCGATGTCGAGGCACTGTATCGTCGGAGCGTCGAGAAGTTCTGGGTGCTTTATGAGCCGCATCAGGCGACGGCCCGATTTACGATTCGCAACGGGGATGGGCTGATCGAGGGGCAGGCTACCGCGACGCACCAGCCCGGCGACACGTCGGAGATGACCTACTTGCGGCGAGGGATCTTTTGGTACCACCTGCCGCTGTCGATCGACGAGGTGGCCGGGGATACCGCGATGATGACGACCGAAGCGGTGCATGGAAGTCTCCACTTGGGATTTTATTACCCCGCCTTTGCGCTGGCGGGAGCGATGAGGGAGGGGCTGAAAAACGACGAGGGGGTACGGTTCGGCTATCTCGGGAAACGAGAGGGGTGCCGGCTCTTCCGGATTGTTTATCCGGAGGTGCGCGAGGGCGAGGGACGGTATTCGGTGCAATTTCTGGTGTGGGTCGGCGAGGAGGAGCGGCGGATTCGACGGATCGAAGTGCACTCCGTCAACCTGGACGAGGAGAAGAGTTGGACGCATATCGATGCCGCGTACGGTCTTTCGCCGATCAACGCCCAGACACTGGTTTTCGAGCGGGTGGAGGCGAGTTGGCCGGGCAGGAGCGTCGAACTCCGCGACCCGGAGTACCGGAAAATCCGGCCGATAAAACAAAAAAAGCCTAAAAAACGGTCATAGCGAAACGGAAAAGCAACATGCGTAAGCGGAAAATTCATATCGTAACCTTGGGGTGCGCCAAGAACATCGTCGACTCGGAGCATTTGGGAGGACAGCTCGATGCGGGCGGTTGGGAGGTGGTCTACGACAGCGACAGGACGGATGCCCGGGTGGTGGTGGTCAACACGTGCGGATTCATCGGCGACGCCAAAGAGGAGTCGATCGAGACGATTCTGCGCTTCGCGGCGGCGCGCGAGGCGGGAGAGCTCGACCACCTTTTCGTGATGGGGTGCCTCAGCGAACGGTATCGCGACGAGTTGCGCGACGAACTGCCCGAAGTGGACGACTTTTTCGGAGTCCGGGATATGAACGACATTCTGCAACGGCTCGGGACGGCCTATCGCGACGAGCTGCGCGGCGAACGGCGGCTTACGACGCCGAGACACTATGCCTATCTCAAGATTTCGGAGGGATGCAACTGGGGGTGCGGCTACTGCGCCATTCCGCTCATCCGGGGGCGACACGTCTCGGTGCCGTTCGAGGAGTTGGTTTCGGAGGCGACGACACTCGCCAGAAAAGGGGTGCGGGAACTCATCGTCATCGCGCAGGATACCACTTACTATGGGATCGACCTCTACGGCCGGCGAAGACTCGGAGAACTGCTTCGCGCCCTGTGCCGCATCGACGGCATCGAATGGGTGAGGCTCCACTACGCCTATCCGGCCCACTTCCCGCGGGAGGTGATCGAGGCGATGCGCGACGAACCGAAAATCTGCAAATACCTCGATATTCCGTTGCAACACATCTCGGACCGGATGCTCGGTTCGATGCGGCGCGGGTTGTCGAAAGCGGAAACGATCGCCCTGGTCGACGAATTGCGCCGCGAGATTCCGGACATCGCCTTGCGGACGACCCTCCTGGTGGGCTATCCGGGCGAAACGGAAGAGGATTTCGAAGAGTTGTTGGAGTTCGTACGGGAGACGCGGTTCGAACGGCTCGGGGTCTTCCCCTACTCGGAAGAGGAGGGGACCTACTCGGCCACAGAGCTCGCCGACAACGTGCCGGCCGAGGTCAAGACCGAGCGGGTCGAACGCATCATGGCCTTGCAGCAGGAGATCGCCCGGTCGGGGAACGAGCGTCTCGTGGGACAAACCCACCGGGTGATGATCGACCGGCGTGAAGGCGATTTCTGGGTCGGCCGCACGCAGTACGACTCGCCGGAAGTCGACCAAGAGGTACTGATCGTCTCCTCCGTCCCGCTCACCGCAGGCCAGTTGACCGACATCCGGATCACTGCCGCAGACGACTACGACCTGCACGGCGAGATGATTTAATCCGGGCTCCTACGGGCACGATCCGCAACGTTCAACGAGAGATCGGTTCGCGTACCGAACGCCCCCCTCCCCTTCTCCTCCCCCTCCGACAACCGCGATAAAAACAATCGCATTTGCAAATCCGCGCGGAAAACCGTAGCTTTGTGGAACAGATAAGTGGACGATGCGATGACCGAGATCTCGGACCTGAACCTGGTGGAACGCGTGGAACGCAACGTGGCGCGCGTGTTGGCGGAAAATGCCGAACTGCGCGACGCGAACGCGGGGCTGGCAGCCGAGAATCGGAGGCTCGAAGGACTCGTGGCCGAACAAACGGCGGAGATCGAAAACCTGCGCTCGAAACTGGACCGACTCCTGTTGCGCAATTCGGTTACCGAAGTGTCGGGCGGGGTGCGGGCGGCCAAAGTGCGGATCAACCGCTTGCTGAAAGATGTCGATCGTTGTATTGCGCTGATGAATAAGTAATGGCAGGTCGAATCCTTTCGGTCCTCTGCCGTTTGGCGGCGGAGAGAAAGGCCGTCTGCTTGTTTCGAAAGGTCGGTCGGCTTCCCTGCGGGGGCGGGAGGCTCGGAATACCGATGCGGGCATAGAACGGAAAACGTTCGCCTTTCGGAACAGGACGATCTGCCGGCAGATCATGGATATATACCACCGAGGTATGGAACGGAAGATGAAGATAACCGTAGAGATCGCCGACAAGCCGTACCGATTGACCGTATCTGCCGACGAGGAACAAAAAGTGAGACGCGCTGCCGGACAGATCAAACGGCAGATCGAAGCCTTGAAACGCGAGTTCGACGCCTCGCTGATCGAATACCTCTCGATGGCCGCGATGCGTATCTCGATCGAAAACGAGGAGAACAAAGAGCGGTTGGAACGAGGACCGGAGGCTTTCAAACTCAAGGCCTTGGTGTCGCAGCTCGACGAGTGGGTCGAACAGACCGACGGTCGCAATAACGCGACGGGGGACGGAGACGATGACGGGGGGGGGGCCTGTCTCTTATACACATAACCCAGCCCCCGAGACAACA
>JAIDFC010000255.1 GCA_029054535.1 Rikenella sp.
CCGGCGGCGGCCCCCCCGTTTTGCTGGCGCTGTCCTGCGACAGCAAATTTCCAACCCTCCGGGTTGCCGGCCTCGTCGCCCAGCGGCGAAGCCGCTCGGGGGGGTGGGCGACAGGCCGAACTTTCTCGCAAACCGGAGCGCCCCGCTGCACCGATACCTGTGTAAAAAACAAAAACCATGCGAAAATACCTCGAAACGATAGACTGGGGACGCTACCTGCTTCTTTTTGCCGCCGTTTTTCCGTTGTTCCTCTTCCGGGACCTGACCCTCGACAACGAGCTGCGTTATGTGAGCATCGCCGACGAAGCCTTGCGCGAGGGACACGCGTTCGCTTTCTACAACCACGGCGCGGCGTATGCCGACAAACCGCCGTTGTACCTGTGGCTCGTGATGCTCGGACGAACGATATTCGGCTCGAACCTCGTCGGATTGACGACCTGGATGAGCCTCTTCTCCTTGGTACCCGCCTTGATGATCCTGCGCGTGATGAATCGGTGGGTGCGTCCTTTCGTCGACTGCGTACCCGCACGAAGAGCGGCCCAATTGATGCTCTATACCAGCGTCTACTTCCTCGGATCGGCCGTCGTGCTGCGGATGGACATGCTGATGTGCCTGTTCATCGTGCTGGCGTTGCATACTTTTTGGAGGCTGTACAGCGGTACGTCGGACGACGAGGGGCATGGCGCACGCGACCGGTGGTTGTTTCCGGTGTGGATCTTTCTGGCTGTTTTCAGCAAGGGACCGATGGGGATTCTGGTGCCGTCGGTCTCGGTGATCGTCTTTCTGTTGATCGAACGCAAGGGGCGGAATATCGGGCACTATTGGGGGTGGCGTACGTGGGGTGTTCTGTTGGGGTTGTGCGTCGTGTGGTTCGGAGCCGTTTACCTCGAAGGGGGGACGGAATATTTAGATAACTTGCTCGTCAAACAAACCGCAGGACGGGCCGTGGACGCTTTTCACCACAAGGCGCCGGTGTGGTACTACGGCGTTTCGATCTGGTATTCGCTGGCGCCGTGGTCGCTGCTGGCGATCGGCGTGTTGATATGGGGTTTGTGCCATCCGACCTGTCGGCACGGGATGACAGAGATCGAACGGCTGTTTCTCGTCGTCGCGCTCTCGACATTCGCCGTGTTGTCGATGGTCAGCTCCAAAATCCAAATCTATCTGCTGCCGGCTTTTCCGTTCTTTATCTACCTCGCCGTGCTGTGGATGAACCGGACGGGGGTACGGCGGTGGATGCGCTGGCTCGTCGGTCTACCGGCCGGGGTGCTGGCCCTCGCTTTTCCGGGAATTTTCGTAGCGGCACGGATCGTACCGAACATTCCGTGGTTCGACTCGCTGTTCATACCCATCGGGGCAGGCATCCTGACGCTGACCTCCGTAGGAGCGATCGTATGGCTCGTTCGGAAGAGGCTCTATACGGCCGTTACGACCCTGGCCGGAGGAATCTTGGCGACGGTCTTCACGCTGGCGTTCGCCGTGCCGCAGTTCAACGGATACATCGGTATGGGGGACGTTTGCAGCACGGCTCGGACGGTGGGCGAATCGGCCGGAATCGAAAATTACTATACGTACGGCATCAAACGGGCCGAGAACCTGGATGTCTATTTGGGTCGTCCGGTGGACCTCCTCGACTCGGCCCAAGAGTTGGAGGAGATTCGGAACGGCATCGTCATTACCCGGAAACGGAGGATCGGAACCGACTCGGTGTTGACTCGCTTTTTCGACGGACGGGAGGTCCACCGGATCGGCGAGTATGCGTTCGGAGTGATACACGAAAACGATTGATCGATCATTTTTTATGAAGGTATTGGTTACCGGCGCGGCCGGATTCATCGGTTTTCACACGGTATGTCGCCTGGCGGAGCGGGGCGACGAGGTGGTGGGGTTCGACAATATCAACGACTACTATGCCGTCGAGCTCAAACACGCGCGTTTGGCGGAGTTGGGGATCGTTGCGGGAGCGGAACGCGCCTTCGTACAGAGTTCCCGGTGGACGAACTATCGGTTCGTGCGGGCGGACTTGACCGACAAGGCATTTCTCGACGACCTTTTCGCTATGGAACGGTTCGACGCAGTCGTCCACCTGGCGGCGCAGGCGGGGGTACGCTACTCGATCGAAAACCCGTATGCCTATATCCGGAGCAACATCGAAGGCTTTCTGAATATCCTGGAGGCTTGTCGGCACTGTCCGGTCGACCACTTGGTCTACGCCAGTTCGAGCAGCGTCTACGGCCTGAACGACCGGATTCCGTACACGGAGACGGATATGACGGATCGGCCGGTGAGCCTCTATGCGGCGACCAAAAAATCGAACGAGCTGATGGCGCACGCCTATTCGAAACTGTACGGGATTCCGACCACGGGGCTGCGGTTTTTCACGGTCTACGGACCGTGGGGAAGGCCGGATATGTCGCCGTCGCTGTTCCTGGGGGCGATTCTCGAAGGGCGGCCGATCCGGGTCTTCAACCACGGCGAAATGTTCCGGGATTTTACCTATATCGACGACATCGTTACGGGAATCCGTGCGGTGCTCGACGGGCCGCCGACGCCGAATGCGGAGGGGGTCGCCGCATCGGTCTACAACATCGGAAACAGCAGGCCGGTGGCGCTTCTGGATTTCATCGGAGCGATCGAACAGGCGTCCGGACGCACGGCTATCAAAGAGCTTCTTCCGATGCAACCGGGCGATGTCTACCGTACGTATGCCGATACGTCGACTCTCGAACGAGACTTCGGATACCGACCCGATACTCCGCTCCAAACCGGCATCTCCCGTTTCTGCGACTGGTACAAAAAATACCACAACCTGAAATAATATCCCTTTTTTTTCATCGGCTTATCGGAGGGAACCGTTTTCCCACACTTCGGTTCGCTCGTTCTGTCTGCGGTTTCTTTCCAGAAAACGGCAGTTCCGTACGGTGGTAGTCGATGAAGCAGATGTTGTTTATAAGGTGTTGAAATTTGGAGTTGCAAGATTGTAAGGTACTGGTTTCGAGAGATCGGTTAGACGGATGAATTTGTGGATGATGTGTGCGAATTTTTTGACGGATTTCGATTTCGGGATCTTGCGATTTCGGGAAGAAAAAACATATGGATTTTCGGAGGAAGTTCGCAAGCGATTTTTTTCCATTTCGATGCACAGAAATTTCGCAGGAGAAGAGGGAGGTTACGGACAAAATCGAACGGTTGAACCGTTGTGAAGAAAAGTTATCGACACCTGTGGATATTTTCCTTCGGTTAGCTGACAATCAAAGCCTAAAACCCAACGAATCTGTTGACAGAAAGTCGACCCGATGCGGACAACTCCATACGCAACCGATTTTCGCTCTTTTTATCCACGCCATCCACAGTTATTTTTATCCTTATTCTTAGATTATATATCTTTTATTTATTCTTTATAAATCTAAAAACAAGAACTCGCTCCCTCCCCTCTCAGTCTCTACAAGCAAAATTCTTGCCGACATCCGAAAATTGATTATCTTTGCGGTTCCGAAACCGCTCGCTCGGAGCGGGGCAATTGAAAGGAGGTTAAGCACGCAATCGATCGGACGCACTCGGTAGTGCGGCGATCGGAAACGACGAACTTACACGACATAAGTACGATTTTCGACGCGGAAAGAAAGATCGATTTTCTTCGCCGGCGTCGTGCGGCGATTCCGGTCGAGGGCGATCGGAAAACCGTCTCCTTTCGATTTTTAAACACTCAAAAAACAAGAGATCACTATGATTATCATGCCGATCAAAGAGGGCGAAAATATCGAACGCGCTCTCAAGAAATTCAAACGCAAATACGAAAAAACGGGCGTTATCAAGGAACTCCGTGCACGGCAGTATTTCACCAAACCGTCGGTTAAGAACCGGGTTCAGCGGCTCAAGGCGATTTATGTCCAGAGCTTGCAGCGGGAAGAGGAGTAGTTGCTCGTTTTATTTTGAGCATCCGGGCGCGCTTAAGATTTTCTTAGGCGCGCCTTTTTTGGGCGTTTTTGTAGGTTTTTTTATCGCAGGTTTAAGCGATGCGCATCATCGGCCTTCCGGCGGGTTTTGTTGGGTTTTTGCGAAGTGCTCTTGATTACGGCAGCCAGTTGCCCACCGCGGGCACGCGGGGCCCGGCCGGCCCGAGGCCAGTCAGACACGATCTTCGAGCGCGCCACGCCTAAGGAGGCGATTCAACGGTTCGGCGTGAGCCGAATCCGAATGAATCGCCTGGCGCGCGAGCAAAGCATGTTGGGTAGATCCTGTCCCGCGCGCGATTGCTGGAGTAGGAAATCGTTCAAAAGCGATTCACGCTTTTGAACAGGATTTCCGCCAGCGCGCGGACAAAGATTGTTTCCGGGTCTGCCGCTGGGTGGAACCGCAACGAGCCCCGCCGAGTTGCGGGCCCGGCCGTTGGGCGGCGGCTGGCCCGCGCGCCTGCGGCGCGGTTTGTTGCAGAAAAGCGTGTTTCGGCAACTTGCAACCTGAAAGGTTGCCGGCCTCGTCGGTGCCGCTGGGCACTCCAGCTGGGAGTTTGCTCGGAGAAAGGGGTGGGCGACAGGCCGGAAGAGATGCAAAGGAATAGCTATAGTCGTGCGCCCAGCGGGCGCGGTTTATTTTGAACACCGAGCCTCCGGGAGAGATCGGAAGAGTGTTTTGTCGCGTATTGCGGTGAAATGGAAAAAATGCGTATCTTTCGGGAGTAAATTCGGAGAAACAGGGCTTTGAGCGATATACGGAATATAGAGAAAGACAAGGAGTTCGAGGAGCAGATTCGTCCCCAGGAGTTGGAGGCTTTCAGCGGTCAGGAAAAGATCGTCGAGAACCTCTCGATCTTCATCAAGGCGGCGATCATGCGGGACGAGGCGTTGGATCACGTCTTGTTGCACGGACCGCCCGGGTTGGGGAAAACGACGCTGGCCAATATCATTACCAACGAGTTGGGGGTAACGATGAAGGTTACTTCGGGTCCGGTGCTCGACAAGCCGGGGGATTTGGCCGGGCTGTTGACCAATCTGGGAGAGGGGGATGTGCTGTTTATCGACGAGATCCATCGGTTGTCGCCCATTGTCGAGGAGTACCTCTACTCGGCGATGGAGGACTATAAGATCGATATCATGCTCGATAAGGGACCCAGTGCTCGGAGCGTGCAGATCAAGCTCAATCCGTTTACGCTGATCGGGGCGACGACCCGGAGCGGGTTGTTGACCAGTCCGTTGCGGGCTCGGTTCGGGATCAATTGCCACCTGCAGTACTACGATACCGCTACGTTGACCGGGATTATCGAACGGTCGGCTTCGGTGCTCGGGATTCCGATCGAGCGGCAGGCGGCCGGGGAGATTGCCAGACGGTCGCGGGGGACGCCTCGGATCGCGAACGGATTGCTCCGTCGCGTGCGGGACTTCGCGATGGTGCAGGGGAGCGGGAGGATCGAACTCGACATTACTCGGCGGGCGTTGGATGCGCTGGATATCGATACCCGGGGGTTGGATCAGATGGACAACCGGATTTTGTCGACCATTATCCACAAGTTCGGCGGCGGGCCGGTGGGGTTGGGAACCATTGCGACGGCCGTGAGCGAGGATGCGGGGACGATCGAGGAGGTCTACGAACCGTTCTTGATTAAAGAGGGGTTCCTCAAGCGGACGCCGCGGGGACGGGAGGTAACGCCGTTGGCTTACGAACACCTGGGGATCGCTCTGCCCGGGGGGATTCCGAACCAGGGAGAGTTGGCTTTCTGACCGTTCTCTGTGTCTTTTCCACCCGTTTTGGTCCGATATTTGCGGGAAAATCGGAAATTTGTAGAACACACCAAAGAAACAAACTAACCATAATCAAACCATCATGAAAAAAGTAGTTCTGTTGATGGCCGCGCTGATGACCGTTACGTTCTCGGCTCAGGCACAAAAGAAATCGAAAGAAGAAAAAGCGGCCGAAAAGGCCAAAAAAGAGATGATGACCGCCGCGCTGATCGACCGCGTGATTCCGGCCCAAAACTTCCAGTTCGTACCGTACGAGTATATTCAGACCAACACGGGGACGACTACGATTACCCGGTATGAATATACGAAGATTCGGCCGAACTCGATGGAAGTTTACATGGTGAACTGCCCGGGGGTGATTACGAACCGGTACGAATGGGTGTCGTGCGAAAAGAAAAAAGACGTTTGGGTGGCGAAAATCAAAGTAACGGCGGATAACGGGAGCGCGCTGAGCTTCGATTTCGCGGTGAACTCGAAAACCGGGGTCGCTACGTTGAAAGTGCGGTCGAACAAGTCGCTCGACCAGAATAACCCGGGCGGTGCCAACTCGATCACTTACAAAGGGAATATTCGGGAATATTAGGATCTCTCTTCCCTGCCCCTCCGCTGGCGGAGAGAGGGAGAGATTGGCAGCGGGGGCGCATATATGACGTATGCGGTCGCTCGTCGGGGCCGGAACATTCAATGTTCCGGTCTTTTTTATGGGTATCGAGAACTGATTTTAATTTTTCTATTTCGTTGTAAATATTTACTTTAAGTATATAAATTTAATTTTAATGGCTGAAAAGATTTGGAAGGATTAAAAATATTGGTACCTTTGTGAATCGAGAGGGATATTTTTTAGGGCGGTTGAACGACTGCTGGTTTTCCCTTTCATTTTTAGGCCGGAGTTATACGCACCGGCCTTTTTGTTTTTTGCAGGTTATGGTGGCGATGCGGCGCGCGGATCGCTCGGAAACAGCGACAAAAAGGGTCCGAAAAATTTGGTAAGAAACTTGATACCGAGTATCTTTAGAGAATCGAGATAAATCCCAAAAACAATCGATAGTATGGAGTTACGTAAATGGAAAACGATCGGTAGTTTGGCGCTCGTTGCGATCGGGTTGACAATGGGTTCGCTTCGGTCGGCGCAGGCGCAGGAACATGCGGCGTCGACGGCCGATATAGACCGATGGATCGAGAACGCACGGTTCCAGTTCGTGCCCGATGCGTTGCAGGCCGAAGAGAGTCAGGCGGCTGCGGTACAGGGGTATTTCAACAAAACACCCGGATTTCCGTTGTGGTTGTTGATGGATATGGGTGGAGCGTTGCTCGTAGATGAAGATCATTTTGCGGTCAATAGCGCACAGAAAGACGAGGACGGGGTGTGGATGATGGATTTGAGTTGTATGGACTCGGTGAACGGCTTTTTCATGCTGAACCTGGCGATCGATTCGGGAAGCGGAGAGGCGGCTCTGAAGGTCGCGACGGCTACGGACGGCGATATCGCGATGTATCAGGGCAAGATCGGGGCGTACGACGGGTTGGGAATGCCCGAGTTCAAGAACGAAAAGCAGAAAGAAGAGGCGGTGCGGATGGCGGCTATGATCGATACGCTGGTGCCGGGGATGAATTTCCGGGTGAAGCTCAATTCGGAACTCTACGGGGCGAAGTCGGAGATCGACGTGGCGCAGAATAGGATTCGGTTGTGGGATCCGAGGCACTTCCGGGTGGAGGATTACAAGGTCGTGTGTTGCGAAAAGCAGAACGGAGTGTGGTACGTCCGTCTGCAATTGGTCGAAGGGACCGATGTCAGCGAACCGCTATACCTCGATCTGGCGATCGATTCTTGGACCGGAAATGTCAACTATCGAAGGGCCTTTGCCGATCGTTTGCGGGGCAATTGGAGAACCATCGTCGACGGCCAACTGGTGGGAAAACCGGAACCGGAAATATTTCTCGATCGCGGTAAAAAAAGATAACTCTTTTCTATTGTTTTTTTGACAATCGTACGGTACCGTTCTTTTTATGAACAAAAAGAACGGTATCATACGGTCGTCAAAGAAACGAAAAAAGCGTAAATTTGTGGGTGGTCTGCCTTTTTCCGAAGGGGAGGGGGTAGGCTGCCCATCGTTTGTATTTGGATAGGAGGATTATGGAAAAGGGAAAATTGGACGAGCGTTTGGTGGCGGAGGAGAGAGAGAGGGTGGTGTTGGCGGCTGTCGTTCGCGACCGGCAGGAGGTACGGGAGGCGGAGGAGTATCTGGACGAGTTGCGTTTTTTGGCCGAGACGGCCGGGTTGGAGACCGTCGCTACTTTCATGCAGAAACTTCCGTCGCCCGACAAGCGGACTTTTGTCGGGAGCGGTAAATTGCAGGAGATCAAGGAATATATCGCCTCTTCGAGAGAGGACGACAGCGACGGGAGCGGGGGAGTGAGCGCCGTGATTTTCGACGACGAGTTGTCGCCGTCGCAGACCCGGAATCTCGAACGGGAGTTGGGGATCAAGATATTGGATCGGACTCGTTTGATTCTCGATATTTTCGCTCAGCGGGCTACGACGGCCTATGCCAAGACGCAGGTGGAGTTGGCACAGTTGCAGTACCTGTTGCCTCGGTTGACCGGGATGTGGACCCACCTCGAACGGCAGCGCGGGGGGACCGGTACGCGCGGCGGGGCGGGGGAGCGGGAGATCGAGACCGACCGGCGGATCATCCGCGACCGGATCGCGCGGCTCAAGGAGCAGCTGGTGAAAGTCGACCGCCAAATGGCCACCCAGCGGAGCGGACGGGGTTCGTTGGTGCGGGTGGCGCTGGTGGGGTATACCAACGTCGGGAAATCGACCATCATGAACATGCTGAGCAAGAGCGAGGTTTTCGCTGAGAATAAGCTCTTTGCGACCTTGGATACGACCGTTCGGAAAGTGGTGCTCGAAAATCTGCCGTTCCTGCTGTCGGATACCGTGGGGTTTATCCGGAAGTTGCCGACGCAGCTCGTCGAGTCGTTCAAGTCGACCCTCGACGAGGTGCGGGAGGCCGATCTTTTGTTGCACGTGGTGGACATTTCGCACCCGAATTTCGAGGATCAGATTGCCGTCGTCGACCAGACCCTGCGCGAGATCGGGGCGGGGGATAAGCCGGTGTTCGTGATTTTCAACAAAATCGACGCCTATACCTATGTCGAGAAGGAGGCCGACGATCTGTTGCCCGAGACGCGCGAGAACTGGACGCTGGAGCAGTTGCAGGGGAGTTGGATGGCGCGGAACGAGGGGAGTCCTTGTATTTTTATTTCTGCCCGGCAGCGAACCAATATAGATCGTCTGCGGAAGGATCTGTACGGGATGGTGCGGGAGATTCATGAGGGGCGGTATCCGTTCAATAACTATTTGTATTGATGAGTTTTACGTTGCAGGATCGAGTCGTTTCGGCCCTCCGCACGGCGGAGCGGTTCGACGAGGCGTTGGCCTTGGAGGTTTTTCGGTTCCAGGCGCGGGCTTGCGAGCCGTACCGGCGGTATGTCGAGCTGCTGGGGATCGAGCCGGAGACGATTACTGCCGTGGAGGGGATTCCGTACTTGCCCGTCGAGTTTTTCAAGAGCCACCGGGTGTGGAGTGCGGCGCGGGACTGCGAGCCGGAGACCGTTTTCACCAGCAGCGGGACGACGGGTACTGAAACCAGCCGGCATTATGTCTCTTCGACCGCTTTGTATGACGAGGCGTTTACGGCCGGTTTCGAGCGCTTTTATGGGGAGGCGACGGGGTGGAGCATCTTTGCGCTGCTGCCGTCGTATATGGAGCGGACGGGCTCTTCGTTGGTGTGGATGGTGGAGCGGTTGCAGGCCCGAAATGAGGCTTGTGGCGGCTTTTATCTCTATGATCATGACAAACTGACCGCCGATCTGGAGATCGCGGCTCAGAGGGGCGAAAAAATCCTCTTGATTGGGGTGGCTTTTGCGTTGCTGGATTATGCGGAATATCTTTCCGATCGAGGGATTGAATTACATTTGCCGACCGATGCCGTCGTGATGGAGACCGGCGGGATGAAAGGGCGGCGGCGAGAGGTTTCACGTGAAACCATGCACGACGCTTTCCGACGGGCTTTCGGCGTGGCCGGCGTACACTCGGAGTACGGGATGACCGAACTCTTGTCGCAGGCCTACTCGGCGGGTGAAGGGCTGTTCCGGTGTCCGCCGTGGATGAGAGTCTCGACGCGCGACCTGCAGAGTCCTTTACAACCCCTCGGATCCGGGAAAACGGGCGGAATCAATGTCATCGACCTGGCTAATCTCTGGTCGTGCTCGTTCATTGCCGTCCAGGACCGCGGGATCGTCTATCCCGACGGCTCGTTCCGCGTCCTGGGTCGGGTCGAAGGGGCGCAGATCCGGGGGTGTAACATGTTGATCGAATAAAGCGAATATGGCAGCGGCGGCGCATCTTCTCAAAAAACTGGCTTCGCAGACGGCGGTGTACGGCGTCAGCGCCATTCTGTCCAAGTTTCTCAACTACCTGCTGACCCCCTACCTGACCCGGGTTCTCTCGGAGCAGGTCTACGGACAGGTCAACCTGTTGTACGGGATCATTCCGTTTGCCAATGTGGTGCTGACGATGGGACTCGCGACGGGCTATTTCCGCTACGCCTCGAAGTGTGCCTCCGTGGGCGAAAAACGGCGGCTCTTCACCACCACCTGGGGGGCGGTGGCCGGGATGGCCTTGCTTTTCGCAGCGGTCATGGCTGCTTGCAACGGCTCGCTGGCCGGGGCGATGCGGCTCGATCCGGCCTGCATCGCCGCGATGACCGCCCTGATCGTGGTCGACAACGTGGCGGCCATTCCGCTCGCCGCGCTCCGGGAGGAGGGCAGAGCGGTCTACTATACGATCGTCAATGTCGTCGGAGTGGGGGTCAACGTGGCGGCCTGCGTGCTCTTCTACACCTACGTTCCGGAGGCGGTGCGGAGTCCGCTGTGGGTCATCGTGGCCAACCTCATCGCCAGCACCGTTTCGCTCCTCCTCTTGTTGCCCAACTCGCTGCGGCTGGTTTCGCGGACTTTCTCGGCGCCGCTGCTGAGGAGCATCTTCGCCTACTCCATACCGCTCATGATGGCGGGAATCATGGGGGTTGCCGGAGACTTTATCGATCGACAGTTGATCTATTTCATGCTCCCGGTCGAGGTGGCCGACGCCGAGCTGGGGGTCTATACGGCCGTGGCCAAAATTGCCGCTCTGTTGATGATTTTTCGACAAATTTATACGCTGGGAGCCGAACCCTTCTTCCTGCAAGGTTTCTCGAAAGAGGAGTTCCGGGCGGCCAATGCTGAAGCGACCAAATATTTCACGATCGCCGGCATCGCGATCTTTCTGGTACTCGCACTCTTTGCGCGCGAGTTCGCTTATATCGTGGGGTCGGACTTCCGCAGCGGGATGGGGGTGCTGCCGCTCTTGCTGCTGGCCAACCTGCTGGCGGGGATTCTGGTCAACCTCTCGTTCTGGTACAAGGCGGCCGATAAGACCCGCGTGGCGATCTACATTACCGGGCTGGGGGTGGCGGTAACGATCGTGCTTAACGTACTCTTGATCCCGTCGATGGGTTACCACGGGGCGGCGGTGGCACGCGTGGTGTCGATGCTCTTGATGGTGGCGGTGAGCTACGCCTTGTGTCAACACTACTTCCCCGTGCCGTTCGACTTGCGGCGCATCGGGGGCTATTTTTTGTTGGGCGGGGCGATCTTCGGAGCGTCGTACGCGACGGCCCTTTTGCCGACTGCGGGGCGGCTGGGACTCGATTTTTTGTTACTTTTGATTTACCTCTCGGTGGTCTGGAAAGTCGAATTCGGGAGAAGACGTTGAATAACCGTTCTTTGCGTCGCTTCTTACAAAAAGCGACACTCCCGTACACGCGGGTAGCGAAAGCATGGTTCATATGTAAAAGTACATCATGGAAACAGTAAAAGTAATCAATCGTTCGGGCCGTGCGTTGCCCGCTTATGAGACCGCGCAGGCCGTGGGATTGGACGTACGGGCCGCGATGGACGAACCGTTGCGTTTGGGGCCTTTGGAGCGGGCGATGGTTCCGACGGGGCTCTATTTTCAGATCCCCGAGGGGTACGAGATTCAGGTGCGTCCGCGGAGCGGACTCGCCGCCAAGCACGGGATTACGGTGATTAATTCGCCGGGGACGATCGATCCGGACTATCGGGGAGAGCTGAAAGTGCTGTTGGTGAACCTCTCGAACGAACCTTTTATCGTCGAGCCGGGCGAACGGGTGGCGCAGTTGGTGTTTGCGCGGTATGAGCGGCTGGCTTGGGAAGAGGCCGTGGTGTTGGACGAGACGCAGCGTGGGGCAGGCGGATTCGGTTCGACCGGAGTGAAGTAATATCTTAAGGGAGCGCGTGTTGTTGAATAGAGTTAAATACGTTGTTTTCAGCCTGTTGCTCTTCTCCGCGGGGGGAGGAACAGGGGAGTCGTTCGCCTCCGACCGATCGGCCAAACGGCGCATGGAGCGGGCTTCGCTGCTTTATCTGAAAGGGGTCGAGCGGCAGAACCTCGGGACGCTCCGCGAGGCGGCGCAGTATTACGAGGCGGCGTTGCGCGAGGTGCCGGAACACGCCGCGGCGTATTATCGCCTGTCGGGGATTGCGCGGATGATCGGCGAACTCCGGACCGCGACGGACTATGCGCGTCGGGCTTGCGAGATCGATCCGGAGTGCGATGAGTATGCGGATAATTATGCGCGCTTGCTGGCCGTAACGGGCGATTACGCGCGGGCCGACAGCCTCTTTTCCGAGCTTTTGGAGCGCGATTCGGCAACCGATCTGGAGACGATGTCGCTGCTGGCCGCCTTGAAGCTCGAGCAGGGGAAGGTTTCGGAGGCGTTGGCTTGGGTCGATACGGTGGAGGTGCGGGGAGGGATTCGGGCCCAGACGGTCGATATCAAGCGGCAGGCGTTGATTCGGACCGAACGTTACGGCGAGGCATTCGATTATATGACGGAGGTGTGCGCGCAGTATCCGGCCGAGGCTACGTTTCGGATCCAGCTGGCCGAACTGGCGGCCGCTTTGCGGCGGGATAGCGTGGCGTTGGCGAATTATCGAACGGCTATCGCGCTTGATTCCACGGGTTTGGCGCCTCGGATCGCGTTTGCCGAGTACTACCGCATTAAGGAGCAGTGGCCGGAGTTTCCGGAGGCTTTGGTGGCGGTTTTCGCCCACGGCGACTATCCGACGGAGGCGAAAACGACCTATTTCGATACCTATGTGCAGAGCGATCCGAATGCCTATCGGCGTTATTTCGTTCAGATGGTGCGACTGGCCGAGACCCTTTTGCAGAGCGATCCGGAGAATCCGACGGCACAGGAGTTCTACTCCAAACACTTGATATACAGCGGACAACTCGACCGGGCGCAAGCCTATCTGTCCGGGCGGATCGAGCAGGGGGGCGCGCCGTTGAAGTTCTATCGCGACGTGATCGAGATCGCCCAGTATCGTGAGCAGCGGGATACCGTGGAGCGGTATGTGGCCTTGGCGCGCGAGCGGTTTCCGCGGGATCCGGAGTTGGGGATGACGGTCCTGTTCACGCAGTTCCAGGCCGGAGATACCGTGGCGGCTTTGGAGACGGCCCGGGAGGTCGTTCGCTATGCCCGAAACGACTCGATTGCCAGCGCGGCTTATGGCTTTTGCGGCGATATGGCCCATCTGAGGGGCGATAACCGGACTGCTTTCCGATTCTATGAGCGAGCTTTGAAGCTCTGGCCGGAGAGTGCCTTGATACTCAATAATTTCGCCTACTATCTGAGCGAGGAGCAGCGCGAGCTGGAACGGGCCTTGCGGATGGCCGAGCGGGCCAACGCGTTGGAGCCGCAGAACCCGACCTATCTTGATACGCAGGCGTGGGTCTTGTATCGGTTGGGGCGGTTCGAGGAGGCGCAGGCTGTGATGCGGCAGGCGCTGGTACTCGACCGGTCGAACAGCTCCGAATTGCTGCTCCATTATGGCGATATCCTCCATGCGCTCGGAAAACAGTTTATGGCCAAAACCTACTGGCAACGCGCTTTGGAGGCGGGGGCCGACGGGGCGAAGATCGAGG